>JANPNT010000407.1:0-5423 GCA_031427655.1 Burkholderiales bacterium | reverse complement strand
GGCGCTGCGCAATTTGCTCGGTCCAGCGCAGCACGTGGGTGTAGCTTTGCACTTGCAAAAACTCACCGGCTTCGTACAACAAGCCTTTGGCCAGGCTGCCGTACCAGGCCCACACTGCGATGTCGGCGATGGTGTATTCGTCGCCGGCCAGGTAAGGGCTCAGGCCTAAGCGGCGGTCGAGCACGTCCATTTGGCGCTTCACTTCCATGGCGAAGCGGTCGATGGGGTATTCCATTTTGCTGGGCGCGTAAGCGTAGAAATGGCCGAAGCCACCGCCCAGGTAGGGCGCGCTGCCCATTTGCCAAAACAGCCACGACAAGCACTCGGCTTGGGCGGCTGCATCGGCGGGCAAGAACGCGCCGAATTTTTGCGCGAGGTACAGCAGGATGGCGCCCGACTCGAACACGCGGATGGGCATGGGCGAGGGCCCGCTGCGGTCGAGCAGCGCGGGGATTTTGGAATTCGGGTTCACGCCCACAAAGCCGCTGCTGAATTGGTCGCCTTCTTGAATGCGGATCAACCACGCGTCGTATTCGGCCCCTGTGTGGCCGAGCGCCAGCAGTTCTTCCAGCATCACGGTGACCTTCACGCCGTTGGGCGTGGCGAGTGAATAGAGCTGTAAGGGGTGCTTGCCCACAGGCAAGTCCTTCTCGTGCGTGGCGCCGGAGATGGGGCGGTTGATGTGGGCAAATTTGCCTCCGTTGGTTGGGTTCCAGGTCCAGACGGAGGGTGGTGTGTAGGGGGGTGTTGGATCGGTGGGAGTGGTCATGTTGGAGTTCCTTGTTCATTGATTGAGTTTCAACCGACGCAACCCGTTCATCCTGCGCTTGTTGAAGGAGCCCTCGCGTTTCGGTGCGGTGGCACTTCGACAAGCTCAGTGCGGACGGGGTTGCGGTGATGTTCGACGCGCGGAAGCAGCGCCAAACCAAACCAAGCTATCGCAGCACGCCTCGTTCACCGCCCCTCAAACCGAGGCACCCGCTTCTCCACAAACGCCACCGCCGCGCCTTTGTGGTCTTCGGTGTCAAAGGTGCAGATCATGTTCATGGCTTCGATGTCCATCACCTCGCTCAGCGAGCCGCGCATGCCGGCGTTGAGGTTGCGCTTCATGTAGCCGATGGCCACGGTGGGCAGTGCCGCCAGCTCTGCCGCCCAAGCGGCGGCGGCCTCGGCCAGAAGTGCTGCGGGCACGGCGCGGTTCACCAGGCCGATGCGCAGGGCCTCGTCGCCGCGCAGCACCTGACCGGTGAAGTACATCTCGCGGGCTTTGGCGGCACCTACCAAGTGGGTCAAAAAATAGCTGCCACCAAAGTCACCCGACAAGCCGACTTTGGAAAACGCGGTGGTGAGCTTGGCGTCATCGGCCGCGATACGCATGTCGCAGGCCAGCGCCATGGAAAAGCCGGCACCTGCGGCCGGGCCGGGGATCACGGCCAGCGTGGGTTTTGGGACTTCATGCAGCAAGCGGGCCACCTCCATGCGCGCGCGCAGGTCGGTGACGCGCTGATCGAAGCTCATCGTCACTGGGCCACCGGTTGCGGTCTTGGCGAAGGCTTTTACATCGCCGCCAGAGCAAAAGGCTTGCCCTGCACCGGTCAACACGATCAAGCGCACCGACGCATCCAGCGCCAAGCGCGGAAGCGCTTCAGACATGGCGGCCAGCATCTCGCGCGTGAGCGCGTTGCGTGAGGCAGGGCGGTTCATCGTCAGGGTGGCGATGCCGCCTTCAATTGTTTCCAGCAGGTCGTCGGTGGTGTGCGATGTCATTTGGTTTCGTTTCCTTGATTCTTGTAAAGCGCGCGTTGTCAAATCGCCAGTGCCGTGGTGTTTTTCACTTCTTCCATCACCGCATAAGTGCGCGTTTCACGCACGCCGGGCAGGGTCCAGATCACGCTGCCGATGAAGGCGCGATACGCGGCCATGTTGGCCACTCGGGTTTTGAGCAGGTAGTCAAAACCGCCGGCCACCAAATGGCATTCCAAAATTTCAGTGCGCACCTGCACGGCGGCTTTGAAGGAGTCCATCACGTCGTGAACGGTGCGGTCCAGCAAAATTTCCACAAACACCATCATCCCGGCACCGAGCTTGTCGGGGTTCAGGCGTGCCTCGTAGCCCAGGATGAAACGCTCGCGAGTGAGGCGCTTCACGCGCTCTAAAACGGCGGTCGGCGACAAGTGCACCTCTTCGGCCAGCTTCAAGTTGGAAATGCGGCCGTCGCGTTGCAGGGCGCGCAAAATTTTGGCGTCGATTTTGTCGATGTCCGGCGCGGGGTTGGAATTGAAATCGCTCTGATTCATGCGGCTGTGATTCATGTGGCCAGCGGAAGGTAAAACGGAGATAAATGCTAGCAACCTGCCACTAACCTAACAAGTGAACCCACCGCAAAGGTCTTCTATGTTTACCCTGCCAACTGCTGCAACTCGACTTCCTGCACCGTCTGGCGATGAGCTGAGCATCTTGCAAACAATGCTGGCATCGCTGCAAGGCACGCTGGATTGGCCGCAGGCCATGCAGGCCGCCAAGCCGTGGGTTCAAGCGGTGCGCGACAACCCGCCGCCGTTTTGGGCCATGGAAAGTTTGCTGCGCGAGTACCCGATTTCCAGCGCCGAGGGCCTGGCCTTGATGCGCTTGGCCGAGGCGCTGTTGCGCGTGCCTGATGTGGAAACTGCGGTGGCGCTCACGGCCGACCAACTCGGCAATGCGCAGTTCGATGCGAGTTCGGGCGGGCCGCACCAGATGCTGGCGTCGCTGTCGGCCAGTGCGATTGCGATGTCGAAAAAATTCTTGCCGCGAAACCCAAACGCAGCCGAAAACGACAACGAAAACGAGCCGGGTCTTTTCAAGCGCCTGGGCGCGCAAACCGTCGTCGCCGCGACCGTGCGCGCGATTCAGTTGTTGGGCAAACAATTTGTGCTGGGCCGCAACATCAAAGAGGCGATGAGCGAAGCAGCATCAAGCCGCAAAGCGCAGCGCGGCTTGCGCTTCAGCTACGACATGCTGGGCGAAGGCGCGCGCACCGAGGCCGATGCGCAGCGCTATTTGGCGTCGTACTTGAACGCGATTCATGCGATTGCAGCGAACGGCGATTCAAGCCCCGACCCGAAAATTGACCCAAGCGCACACGACGGTATTTCCATCAAGCTGAGCGCGCTTTATCCGCGCTACGAAGACAGCCAGCGCGACCGCGTGTTTGCCGAGCTGTTGCCGCGCGTGTGGCAGTTGATCGAGCCTGCCGCCAAGGCCCATCTCAACCTCACCATCGACGCCGAGGAGAGCGACCGCCTGGAGCTGTCCCTCGAGGTGCTGGACGCTTTGGCAAGTCAAATATCAAAGCACCACCCGCAGTGGCGCGGCTTCGGTTTGGCGGTGCAGGCCTACCAACTTCGCGCACCGCAGGTGGTGCAAGAAGTGGCGCGAATTGCCACACAAAGCGGCCTGCGGTTCATGGTGCGTTTGGTCAAGGGCGCGTACTGGGACGGCGAGATCAAGCGCGCTCAAGAACTGGGCTTGAGCGGCTACCCGGTGTTCACCCACAAGCACCACACCGACATTGCCTACCTGGCTTGCGCCCAAGCTTTGTTCCAACACAGCGACGTGATTTACCCGCAATTTGCGACCCACAACGCAGGCACCATTGCGGCCATCATGCACATGGCAAACGGTGCGCCGTTTGAGATGCAACGCCTACACGGCATGGGCGAAGGGATATACCGGGAGGTCATGCGCAACCCCGCCATGGCACTGCGTGTTTACGCGCCGGTGGGCGAGCACCGCGACCTGCTGGCGTACTTGGTGCGTCGCTTGTTGGAGAACGGTGCCAACTCGTCCTTTGTGCACCAACTCACCGACAGTGCGGTGGATGTGAACACCTTGCTTGCGTCACCGCTGAAGCCGGCAACGCACGCCGCGTTTGCGCAGCCGGTGGGCTTGTTTGGATGGAACGGCAGCACCGGTCGCGCGAATTCAAAAGGCGTTGATCTGGCGTGCATTGCTGAGCGAGCGCCCTTGTTGAAGGCCGTGGCCGAAGCGCAAATTGAGGTCGTCGTTGAGGCCACACCCGCAGAGGTGTCTGCCGCAATGGCGAGCTTGCAACAGGGCTTTCAAAGCTGGAGCGTCACGCCGCTGCGCGAGCGCGCCGCCGTGCTGCGCCGCGCCGCCGATGCGTTGGAAGCGCGCATGCCCGAATTCTGCGGCTTGCTGGTCAAAGAGGCCCACAAAACCCTGGGCGACTGCGTCTCGGAAGTGCGCGAGGCGGTGGATTTTTGTCGCTACTACGCCGACCAAGCCGAATTGAAATTGCAAACGCAAACGCTGCCCGGCCCCACCGGCGAAAGCAATGAGTTGCACCTGCATGGGCGTGGTGTGTTTGTTTGCATCAGCCCATGGAATTTCCCTTTGGCCATCTTCGCTGGGCAAGTGGTGGCCGCCTTGGTGGCCGGCAACAGCGTGGCCGCCAAACCGGCCGAGCAAACGCCGTTTGTCGCGCAGCGCTTTGTTGATTTGCTCATTGAATGCGGCGCGCCGAGCGACGCTTTGATGCTGTTGCACGGCGCGGGCGAGGTGGTGGGCGCGGCGCTGGTCAGTGACGCGCGCACGGCCGGCGTGTGCTTCACCGGCTCCACCGCCGTCGCCAAAATCATCAACCGAAGCCTGGCCGCCCGCGACGGCGCGATGGTGCCCCTGATTGCCGAAACGGGCGGCATCAACGCCATGATTGTGGACAGCACGGCGTTGCCTGAACAGGTGGTGGATGCGGTGGTGCAAAGCGCGTTTCGATCAGCCGGTCAGCGTTGTTCAGCACTGCGCTTGTTGTGTGTGCATGAGGGCATTGCCGACGGCGTGATCGAGATGATTCGCGGGGCGCTGAGTGAGCTGCGTGTGGGCGACCCGGCGTTGTGGGCAACGGATGTGGGGCCGGTGATTGATGAGGAAGCGTTTGACGGGATCAGCGCGCACATCGCCAACTTGCACCGCACGGCGCGCTTGATCGGTTCGGCTCCCGCTTCCTTGACGCAGGAGGGTTGTGTAGGGGGCAATGCAAAACAGCGCACTGCGCAGCACCACATCCCCCCCATCGCGTTCGAAGTCCCCCGCATCAGCGACGTCCAACAAGAAATCTTCGGCCCCGTCCTGCACGTCGTGCGCTGGAGCGGCGATGTCGGCACCGTGATGCAGCAAATCAACGCCCTCGGCTACGGCCTCACTTTAGGCATCCAAACCCGCATCGACAGCCGCGCGCTGCGCTTGGCCGCACAAGCGCGCATTGGCAATGTCTACGTCAACCGCAACATGATCGGCG
This sequence comes from Burkholderiales bacterium, assembly GCA_031427655.1. Classification (GTDB taxonomy): domain Bacteria; phylum Pseudomonadota; class Gammaproteobacteria; order Burkholderiales; family Burkholderiaceae_C; genus JANYJJ01. The sequence goes on along the minus strand of JANPNT010000407.1, from coordinate 124 downwards.
CGGTCGTCGGCTCGCAGCCCTTCGGCGGCGAAGGCCTCAGCGGCACCGGCCCGAAGGCAGGTGGCCCGCACTACCTGTTGCGCTTTTGTGCCGAGCAAACTGTGACCATCAACACAGCGGCGGC
>JANPNT010000406.1:0-9769 GCA_031427655.1 Burkholderiales bacterium | reverse complement strand
GCCACAGCCGCGTCGTTTGTTGACTTTGAAGGCCAGAGTTTTTTCCGCACCGGTGACTTGGGGCGCATGGACGAAGAAGGCTATTTCTTCATCACCGACCGCCTCAAACGCATGATCAACGCCAGCGGTTTCAAGGTCTGGCCGGCCGAAGTGGAAGCCCTGCTGTTTCGCAACACCGCTGTGCAAGAGGCCTGCATCATTGCCTCGCGCGACGCCTATCGCGGCGAAACGGTCAAGGCGGTGGTCGTGCTGCGCGCCGAGGCCAAAGGCAAGACCACCGAGCAAGACATCATCGACTGGGCGCGTGAGCACATGGCCGCCTACAAAGTGCCCAAGCTGGTCGAGTTTGTGGACGTGCTGCCCAAGTCGGGCTCGGGCAAGGTGATGTGGCGTTTGTTGCAGGACGAAGAGGCGAAGCGCGTCGGCGCTTGATTCGTTTCAACGGCCACCCGTGCTAGCGTCACTTCATGGCTAAACCTGTTCCTCGTCTGTCACCCACCGACCTCGCCCGCGTGCTCGAAATCGCGTGGGCCGACCCCGATCCGCTGAACCGCTTGTTGTTCAGCCACGGTTTGACGGAAGGCCAAGTGATTCAGTTGATGAAGCGCGAGCTGACTTCCCCTGCCTACAAACTTTGGAGCCAGAAGCTCAAGCAACCGGGAGGCAAACCGGTGCCGCGCGGCGGCACCAAGGGCTTGAACGCCGGGGTGTTCAGCCGAACCGGCCCGAAGACCGACCGCTGAGCGGTTCACCCCAACGCCGTCATCTCATCCAGTTGCGTGCTCAGTTCCAACCAGCGCGCTTCTGAGGTCTCAATCTCCAACAGCACCTGCTTCAATCGCTTGCCGCTGTCGGCCATATCGGACGGCGTGCGTGCCGGTTCGCTCAAGCGCTTTTCCAACGCGTCGCGCTCTTCAAACAGCGTGCCCATGCGGGCATCAATGGCGTTCAATTCCTTGCGCAGCGGCTTGGCTTGTTCGCTGCGCTGGATGCGCGCTTGGCTGGCAGCTTTGCGGTCTTCAGGTGGTTTGATGACCTCGACCGGGGCAGCCTTCGCCGCCACCACCCCTTTGGAACCGCCACCCGTTTTTTGCGCCTTGGCGGCGTCGCGTGATTGCTCCAACAACCACTTTTGGTAGTCGTCCAGGTCGCCGTCGAAAGGCTGCACACCGCCGCCGGTGACCAACCAAAACTCGTCGCACACCTCACGCAACAACGCGCGGTCGTGGCTCACCAACATCACCGTGCCTTCAAACTCGTTCAACGCCATCGACAGCGCCTCGCGGGTGGTCAAGTCGAGGTGGTTGGTGGGCTCGTCGAGCAGCAGCAAGTTGGGACGTTGCCACACCAACATCGCCAACACCAAGCGCGCTTTTTCGCCCCCGCTGAGTGAGCCAACGGCTTGGTTCACCATCTCGCCCACAAAGCGGAACGAACCCAAAAAGTCGCGCAGTTCTTGCTCGCGCCCCGGTGGGCCCACGTCGCGCGCCAAGCGCACCATGTGCATCAGCGGACCGTCGCCCAGCGACAGCACATCCAGCTCTTGCTGCGCGAAGTAGCCGATGGACAAACCTTTGCCCTCGGTGATCTCACCAGCCAGTTGCTTCAGCTCACCCGAGATGGTTTTCACCAGCGTGGATTTGCCCTGGCCGTTGGCCCCAAGAATGCCGATGCGCTGGCCCGCCAACACCGAGCGGTTGATGCCACCGATGATTTTTTTGGCGGGTGTGCCGTCTTCCAAGGCTGGGTATCCGCAAGCCATGCCTGAAAAAGCCAACATCGGGTTGGGCAGGCTGGTGGGCTCGCGAAATTCAAACTGGAAGTCTGCGCTGGTGAGCACCGGCCCCAACTTTTCCATGCGCGCCAGCGCCTTCACGCGGCTTTGCGCTTGCTTGGCTTTGCTGGCCTTGGCCTTGAATCGGTCGATGAATTTTTGCAGGTGCGCCATGCGCTCGCGCTGCTTCTCGAAGCTGGCCTGCGCTTGCATCATTCGCTCGGCGCGCATTTCTTCAAAGGCGGTGTAGTTGCCGGTGTAGCGGGTGAGTTTGGTTTCGTCCAAGTGCACCGTGACTTTGGTGATGGCGTCCAAAAATTCGCGGTCGTGGCTGATGACGATCATCGTGCCCTCGAAGCGCTTGAGCCAGGCTTCCAACCACACCAAAGCGTCCAAGTCCAAGTGGTTGGTGGGCTCGTCGAGCAGCATCAAATCCGCAGGACACATCAGCGCGCGGGCGAGTTGCAGGCGCATCCGCCACCCGCCTGAAAAGCTGTTCACCGGGTTGTCCACTTCGTCGCCGCGAAAGCCCAAGCCCATCAGCAAAGCTTGTGCACGAGGGCGCGCTTCAAAGCCACCCGCTTCGCTGATTTCATGGTGCGCCTCGCCCATGGCGTGGCCGTCGTCTGCCGCTTCAGCGGCGACCAGCGCGGCGTTGGCTTCCATCAAACGCGAGTCGCCCTGCAGCACGTAGTCGGTGGCCGAGTCTTCGGTCTCGGGCATGTCCTGCGCCACCTCGCCAATGCGCCAGCGCGGCGGCATCGACACATCACCGGCGTCCGATTGCAAGCGGTGCGTGAGCAGCGAAAACAAGCTCGATTTGCCCGCGCCGTTGCGTCCGACCAAGCCAATTTTTTCGCCCGGCTGCAAGGTGACGTTGGTTTTTTCCAGAACAATTTTCACGCCTCTGCGCAGCGTGACTTCGCGCAGCGTGATCATGCTTTTGCTCCTTGATTGGCTGCATCTTTGGCAGTTGTTTTGGCAACCGAAGCATTCCACCGCGCCAACGAATCTCGCGTCACGAGCAGCACCTGATCGTCACCCGCGCTGGTCTCCAGCCACACCACTTCGAGCTTGCGAAACGCATGCTCGAAATGCGCCCGCTCGTTGCCAATTTCCAGCAGCAGCACGCCCACTTCGCTCAGCTTCGCGACGGCGTCTTTGACGATGCGGCGCACCAGATCCATGCCGTCGTCACCACCCGCCAACGCCAGCGTCGGCTCGAAGCTGTATTCCGTAGGCAGCTTGGACATGCTCTGCGCATTGACGTAAGGCGGGTTGCAAATGATGAGGTCGTAGGGGCCGGTCACGTTATTCAGCAGATCAGACTTCATCACCGTGATGCGCCCAGCCAAACTGTGCTTTTCCACGTTGATGTGGGCCACCGCCAGGGCGTCATCGGAAATGTCGGCCGCGTCCACCATCACCTCGGGGTAGGCCATGCAGGCGATCACCGCCAAGCTGCCGTTGCCAGTGCACAGGTCGAGCACGCGCTGGGTTTTGTCGCTCAGCCAGGTGTCGAGTTCGCCGGTGTTTTCGCCGTCGGCCAGCAGCTCGGCAATAAAAGAACGCGGCACGATGCTGCGTTCGTCCACATAGAAGGGCACGTTTTGCAGCCAGGCTTCTTTGGTCAGGTAGGCAGCCGGTTTGCGGCTGGAAATGCGCAGCGCGATCAAGTTCTCGGCCTTGTGCGCTTCTTCGGGGGTGAGCACGCGCTGGGCTTGAAAGTCCAGCGCGCCCATGTCCAGGCCCACGCTCCACAGCACCAGCCACGCGGCTTCGTCAAAGGCGTTGGTGGTGCCATGCCCAAATGAAACGCCCGCCTGTTTGAGGCGGGCGGCTTGTGCCGTAATAAGTTCAATCAGCTTCATGTCAACAGTGCTTCCAGGGTTCTTCGGTAAATGTTTTTGAGCGGCTCGATGCTGGCCACTGCCACGTGTTCGTTGATCTTGTGGATGCTGGCGTTGAGCGGCCCCAACTCCAGCACCTGCGGGCAAATTTTGGCAATGAAGCGGCCGTCTGAGGTGCCGCCCGTGGTCGACAGTTCGGTCTTCACACCGGTCTCGTCGAAGATGGCTCTCGTCACCGCCGCGCTGAGCGAGCCCACGTCGGTGAGGAAGGGCTCGCCGCCCAAAGTCCACACCACCTCGGCGTCCAGCTTGTGTTTTTCCAGCACGGCGTGCACGCGCTGCTTCAAAGATTCAGCCGTCGATTCGGTGCTGAAGCGGAAGTTGAAATCAATCACCACCTCGCCCGGAATCACGTTGCTGGCACCGGTGCCACCGTGAATGTTCGACATCTGCCAACTGGTGGGTTGGAAGTGCGCATTGCCTTCGTCCCAGCGCATGGTTGTCAATTCAGTCAGCGCGGGCACCGCCAAATGGATGGGGTTTTTGGCGAGGTGCGGGTAGGCAATGTGGCCCTGCACGCCAATGACTTTAAGCTTGCCCGACAGCGTGCCGCGTCGGCCGTTTTTGATCATGTCGCCCAGCGTGTGCACCGAGGTCGGCTCGCCCACGATGCAGTAGTCGAGCTTCTCTCCCTGCGCGGTCAGCCACTCGCACAATTTGATGGTGCCGTCGAGTGCCGGGCCTTCTTCGTCGCTGGTGAACATCACGGCGATGGAGTGCGCATGGTCGGGCCGGATCACCACAAATTCTTCAATCGCCACCACCATGGCCGCCAGCGAAGTTTTCATGTCGGCCGCACCGCGCCCGTAAAGCTGGCCGTCTTTGTGTGTGGGCACAAACGGGTCGCTGTGCCAGGCCGTCAACGGGCCGGTGGGCACCACGTCGGTGTGGCCCGCGAAGGCCAGCAATTTGGGCTGGGCCGCGCTGCCACGTTTGATGGCCCACAAGTTGGTGACGCGAAAACTGTCGGGCCCGCTCATCAGGCTGTGGCACTCGAAACCCGCCGCGCGCAAGCGGTCAGCTATCAGCGCTTGACAACCGCCGTCGGCAGGCGTGAGGGAGGCGCGCGCGATCAGTTGTTCGGTTAGGCGCAGCGCGGCGGACATGTCGATCCCGGTGGCGTCAAATCTGACCGAGGCTGCTGCGCATGGTCGACGGTGAGTCGGGCCGGACGTCGAGCATGATTTCGGTGAAGGTGGGCTGGTCTTCCACTTCCTCTTTCTTCGGCGACAAGCGCGACACCGGCGTCATGTCGTTTTGCAAACGCCACATCAGGTTGGTAGGCGAGTCGGCGTAAGCCAAGCCTTCGTCGCGCGTGATGACGTCGTCGTCGATCATGCGGGCCAAGTCTTGCTCAAAGGTTTGTGAGCCTTCAGCGATGGACTTTTCCATGGCTTCGCGCACGCCGCTGAAGTCGCCTTGGTCGATCAATTCCGACATCAATTTGGTGTTCAGCATCACCTCGACCGCAGGAACGCGTCCGCCTGCTTTCGCGCGAATCAAACGCTGCGACACGATCGAGCGCAAGCCGGAGGACAAGTCGCTCAGCAAGGCAGGGCGCGCTTCGGGCGCGTAGAACGACAAGATGCGGCCCAGCGCGTGGTAGCTGTTGTTGGCATGCAAAGTAGACAGCACCAGGTGGCCCGACAGCGCATATGAAATGGCAGCCGTCATGGTTTCGCGGTCGCGAATTTCGCCAATCAAAATGCAATCGGGTGCCTGGCGCAACGCATTCTTCAAACCGACTTGCAGCGACTGCGTGTCGCGCCCGACCTCCCGCTGATTGACCAACGATTTTTTGTGACTGAACAAAAATTCAATCGGGTCTTCGATCGTCAAAATGTGCCCCGCCATTTGCTGGTTGCGGTGCTCCAACATGGCCGCCAGCGTGGTGCTTTTGCCCGAGCCGGTGGCACCCACCAACAAAATCAAACCGCGCTTTTCCAACACCATGGTGTTGAGCAGCGTGGGCACCTTCAAGCTGTCGAGCGACGGAATGTTGATGGGAATGCAGCGAAACACCGCTGCCACCGAACCGCGTTGTTTGAAGCCGCTGAGTCGGAAGCTGCCCACACCTGTCAGGCCAATGCCGACGTTCAATTCGCCGGTGTCGTCCAACTCTTCCAACTGCTGCGGCGTGAGCACTTCGGCCAGCAACTGGCGCGGCTGGCTGGGCGTGAGCGCTTGGTCGCTGAGGTGCAGCACCTGGCCGTTGATCTTGATGAGGATGGGCGTGTTGGCCGACAAGTAAACGTCGGACGCGCCTTTCTCGGCCATGAGGCGCAGCACGCGTTCCATATTGCTCATAACGACGACCCCCAAGGTCGCTTCGCGCCCGCCCCCCCGAGGGGGAGCCCGCTGGGCTCGGGGCGGCCCAGCGCCTCGCGGTTGCTTGATTTCACGCTTCGCTGCGCTTGCTTTTGGGTGTGCATCATTCCGCCCTCTTTTTTACGCGCGCAGCAGGTCGTTGATGCTGGTTTTGGCGCGGGTTTGGGCGTCTACGCGTTTGACGATGACGGCGCAATTGAGGTTGTATTTGCCGCCGTCTCGGGGCAGGCTGCCGGCCACCACCACTGAGCCTGCGGGCACGCGGCCGTAGGTGATTTCGCCTGTGGCGCGGTCGTAAATGGGCGTGCTTTGGCCGATGAACACGCCCATCGACAGTACCGAGTTTTCTTCAACAATCACGCCTTCGACCACTTCGCTGCGCGCGCCGATGAAGCAGTTGTCTTCGATGATGGTGGGGTTGGCTTGCAGCGGTTCCAGCACGCCGCCAATGCCCACGCCGCCGCTGAGGTGCACGTTTTTGCCGATCTGCGCGCACGAGCCCACCGTGGCCCACGCATCAACCATGGTGCCTTCGTCCACATAAGCGCCAATGTTCACAAAGCTGGGCATGAGCACCACGTTCTTGGCCAAATAGCTGCCGCGACGCGCCACCGCAGGCGGCACGATGCGCACGCCGCTGGCACGCACGGCCGCTTCGTCCACATGCGAAAACTTGGTTTTCACTTTGTCGAAAAACGTCAGATCACCGGCGTGCGTGACTTGGTTGTCGTTCAAACGAAAGCTCAACAACACGGCTTTTTTCAACCACTGGTTCACCGTCCACTGGCCCACGCCTTGACGTTCGGCCACGCGCATGCTGCCGTTGTTCAGCGCGGAAATCGCTTCTTCTACGGCTTCGCGAATTTTTGGGCTGTTCAGCGGGGTGAGGTCGGCGCGTGCTTCCCAAGCCAGTTCGATGGTGCTTTGCAGTTCTGTGTTCATGGTGTTCAAGTGGTCGCGGTCTGAAGAGAGGTTGTGTGATTTGCGCCGCGTTTGAGATCAGCGCAGTAAGACACGATGCGTTTGGCGGCTTCAAGGCATTCGGGCGCGTCGGCCACCAAGGCCAAACGAATGCGGCCTGCGCCGGGGTTCACGCCGTGGGCGTCGCGCGCCAACAAGCTGCCGGGCAGCAGGGCCACATTGTATTGATGCAGCAGTCCGCGCGCGAAGGCGATGTCATCTGGCTGTAACGCGGAGATGTCGCACCACAAATAAAAGCCGGCGTCTGGCAGCTGCACCCCCATCACTTCGGCCAGCAGCGGCGTGACTTGCTCAAACTTGCGGCGGTATTGCGCGCGGTTGTCCACCACATGCGCCTCGTCGTTCCACGTCGCAATGCTGGCCTGCTGAACCGTCGGGCTCATGGCACTGCCGTGGTAGGTGCGGTACAGCAAAAACTGTTTCAAGATGGCCGCATCGCCGGCCACAAAACCGCTGCGCATGCCTGGCACGTTGGAGCGCTTGGACAAACTGGTGAACGCGACCAAGTTTTTGAAGTCAGCCCGGCCCAGTTGCACGGCGGCTTGCAGCGATCCCAGCGGCGGCTCGTCGCGGAAGTAAATTTCGGAATAGCACTCGTCAGACGCAATCACAAAGCCGTGGCGGTCGCTTAAATCGAACAGCAGCTTCCATTCCGACAGCGGCATCACCGCGCCGGTCGGGTTGCCCGGTGAGCAGACAAACAAGAGTTGGGTTTTGGCCCAAGTGGCCTCGGGAACCGAAGCCCAATCTGACGCGAAATTACGCGCCGGGTCGCTGTTCACAAACTCCGTTTGTGCGCCTGCGAGCAGCGCCGCGCCCTCGTAGATTTGATAAAACGGGTTGGGACACACGACCACCGCGCCCGGCTGAGTCGGGTCAATCACCGTTTGCGCCAAGGCAAACAAGGCTTCGCGCGAGCCGTTCACTGGCAGCACTTGCGTGGCCGGGTTGAGCGTCAAACCGTAACGCCTGTGCGTCCAGCGCGTGATCGCTTCGCGCAGTGCGGGCTCACCAGCAGTGGCGGGGTAACTGGCCAAGCCGCCCAGGTTGTCGATCAAGGCTTGTTTCACCAGCCCAGGCGTGGCGTGCTTCGGTTCGCCCATGCCCAAACTGATGGGCCTGTAGACCGGGTTGGGCGTTACGTTTTGCATCAACTCCCGAAGGCGCTCAAACGGGTAAGGGTGCAGGGCGGACAACAGCGGATTCATGCGTGGATTATCGGTGACCCTGGCCGCCAAGCGCCTCGAAGCATTGACGTTTTGGCCCAGCTCCCGGCATGATTGCCGGATGCAGCCATCCGTGCCCCTTTCTTCCGCCCCCGCTCCCACGACGCCACCCGCCGAATCCGTTCACTCGTGGCGCTTCGCCATTGCCTGGTTGTTCCCGATCAGCGTCGCCGCAGCAGCCTGGAATTCGCCTTGGTTGGCCTACGCCGTGGGCACCGCCATTCAAATCGGCATGGCCTTGGTTGAGTTGATGCCTTCAGGCCGTCGCTCACCACCTGCGGCCAAGTGGTCGCCTTGGTTTGCGTGGTGCGTGCGTGTGCACGTGCCTTTGCAAGCCGTGCTGCTGGGCATTGGTTTGTGGACGGCGCAGCAGCAAGCCGCCACCGGTTGGGGCCTGCTGGCAGTCATCGCCGTCGGGCTGGGTGTAGGCAGCGTCACCGGCAGCCAAGGCATCACCTTTGCGCACGAATTGGGCCATTCAAAAAGCAAACTCGACCGGGTGTTGGGCTGGTGCCTGATGGCAAGCGTCAACTACAGCCACTTCATGATTGAGCACTTTCGCGGCCACCACCCGCGCGCTGCCACGCACGCCGACCCCGCCTCGGCGCGTCGAGGCGAAACCTTGTGGCGTTTCTTGCCGCGCACGCTGAGCGGCGGCCTGCGCAGCGCGTGGAACTTGGAAGGCCAGCAACTGCGCATCCTGAAACGCTCATGGCGCAAAAGCGTGTTGCTGTGGGTCACGGCAGGGCAAGTCGCGTGGTTGATCTTTTTGGGTGCAGCCCTCGGCCCGCTGGCTGTTGTGTTTTGGTTGGTGCAGTCTGCCTACGCCGTGTTTTTGTTGGAGACCATCAACTACGTTGAGCACTACGGCTTAGTGCGCGCAGACGCGAACGGCAAACGCGAACCCTTCGCCGCGCACCACGCTTGGAACGCAGACCACTGGCTCACCAACAGCCTCATCGCCAACCTGCAGCGCCATTCCGACCACCACATGCACGCCTGGAAGCCCTACGCCACGCTAGAAGCCTTGCCTGGGCCGCAATTGCCCACCGGTTACGCAGGTTGCATTTGGCTGGCGGCGGTGCCGCCCTTGTGGTTCAAGGTGATGCATCCAAGGTTGGACAGGTTGGCGGCTTGAAGTAGGGCTGAGAATTGAGAACCGGGTTGAGTGAGAACCCAGTACAAAAGAACTATCGGGCAACGTCCCCTTTTTTCTCCTCGAATTCTGATCTGAGGCATGGCTTGCGCGCCGAGCCGGATCATTCTGAGTCGCGACCTGCCAGAACGGAGCGAGCAGCGAGGTGAGCGGGGCCAACGCCCTCATACACGAGTACACCAAATCGGTTGTCGGCCTCTCTCACCCCGCCGCTTAAGGAACTCCTGCTTGCTTTTTGAGTGCATCAAGGTGTTCGACTTCCATCACACCGGCCGCAAGGTGCCCTACACCTGCACGCAGTGCGACGAAGCCTGGTGCCTGCATCCACCCGCCGCTAGCACGTTATCTAATTGCCAGAGTTGATATTTTGAGCTGAGGTAGAGGCGTTCCGGTG
>JANPNT010000405.1:0-8211 GCA_031427655.1 Burkholderiales bacterium | reverse complement strand
AATGCACAAGTGGCGGTTATGGAAAAAACCCGGGCTGTCGCCACGTGGCCAGGGTGTCGAAATTGACCGACAACCTGGCCATGCGCACCGTGGCCCGTGAAGCGGTGCACAGCACCGTGGGCGCGCAGCAAGACAGCGGTGCCTGGTGGTACGGCGAGGCTGACAACCTGCATTGGGTGGACAACTTTCACACCGGTTACGTGCTCGACTCACTCTGGTGCTACTTCGAGGCCACCGGCGACTACACACACCGCGCATCCTTTGACAAAGGCGCCGATTTCTATATCGCCAATTTCTTCTTGGCCGACGGCACGCCCAAGTACTACGCCCACAAAACCTGGCCGCTCGACATTCAATGCGCCGCGCAGGCCATTGAGACGCTGACGCTGTTGGCGCGCGTGCGCAGCGACGCGGCGCTGCGCGAGCTGGCCCACAAAGTGGCCGCACACACCGTGGCGCGCATGCAAGACCGCAGCGGCTACTTCTACTTTCGGCGCATGCCTTTCATGGTGAACCGCACCCCCACGCTGCATTGGGGACAGGCCACGATGTTGCATGCGCTGGCCGGTCTGTTGGTGGGTCGTTCAACTGACAAGGAAGCTACATGAAAATCAGCGTCTTCGGATTGGGTTACGTCGGCTGCGTGGCTGCGGCCTGCTTGGCGCGCGACGGTCACGAGGTGGTGGGCGTGGACACCAATATCGCGAAGGTGGATTTGATCAACGCGGGCCGCAGCCCCATTGTTGAGCCCGACTTGGCGCAGTGGACGGCCGATGGCCACGACGCAGGCCTGCTGCGCGCCAGCACGCATGCCGCCCAAGCGGTGCTCGACACGCAAATGTCTTTCGTGTGCATCCAAACGCCAAGTGCCGCCAACGGCAGCCTGGACCTGCAATTTGTGATTCGGGTGGCCGAAGAAATCGGCACCGCGCTGCGCAGCAAAACAAGTTTTCACGTGGTCGTGTTCCGCAGCACCATGCTGCCCACCACCATGGAAAACCTGGTGCTGCCAATGCTCGAAAAAAGCTCGGGCAAAAAGGCCGGTGTTGACTTCGGCCTGGCCTACCACCCCGAGTTTTTGCGAGAAGGGACGGCCATCGCCGACTACCACCAACCGCCGCGCACCGTCATCGGTTCCACCGACGAGCGCAGCGCCGATTGCATTGCAGCGCTGTATGCCAAGGTGACCGCGCCGCTGGTGAAGTGCGATTTGCGCACCGCCGAATTGGTGAAGTACGCCGACAACGCCTTCCATGCTTTGAAGGTGGTGTTTGCCAATGAGATCGGTGCAATTTGCCGCGCCACGGCGGTGGACAGCCAAGCGCTGATGCAAATATTTTGCCTCGACACCAAGCTCAATTTGTCGCCCATTTACTTGAAGCCGGGCTACGCGTTTGGCGGCTCGTGCTTGCCTAAGGACTTGCGTGCGCTGACGTATCTGGCGCATTCGCTCGACATCCAAACGCCGGTGCTCGACGCCACCCTCATCAGCAACGCGGTTCACAAACAGCGTGCTTTGTCGCTGGTCACGGCGCACGGCAAACGGCCCATCGGCATTTTGGGTTTGAGTTTCAAAGATGGCACCGACGACCTGCGTGAAAGCCCCACGGTCGAGTTGGTGGAGCAACTGGTGGGCAAGGGGCTACAGCGTTTGTATCTACGACCCCAACGTCAAGTTGACGCAGCTCATGGGGGCCAACAAGGCTTACATCGACAGCGAGCTGCCGCACATTGCGTCGCTCTTGGTGGCCGATTTGGAGAGCCTTTTGGCCCGCTCTGAAATCGTCGTGGCAGCCACGCGCGCACCGCATTTTGCACAGGCGCTGACGCAACTCCGAGCCGACCAAACGCTGGTTGATTTGGTGCGCTTGAGCAATACCAAACCGGTCAAGGGAGGTCGCTACCATGCGCTCGTTGGTTAGCCCCGCCGCCAACATCATCCGGGTGTTGTTGCTGGTTGAAAACAACGCCTACCCGTTTGACGTGCGCGTTCGGCGCGAGGCAGTGGCCTTGTTCGACGCCGGTTACGCCGTCACCGTGATCGCGCCTCGCGCACCCGGCCAGGCCTACAGCGAATGCGTGGACGGCGTGGAGGTGCTGCGCTTTCCGGCGCCGCCTGGCGGCAGCGGTGTGTTGGGCTATGCGTTTGAATTCGCCTACGCCACCGCCGCCATGTTGGTGCTGTCCATCTGGGTGTCACTGCGCCGTGGCTTTGATGTGATCCATGCGGCCAACCCGCCCGACACCTTGTTTGTGATTGGTGCGGTGTTCAAGGTCTTCGGCAAGAAGTTTGTGTTTGACCAGCACGACCTGTCGCCGCAAACCTATTTGTCGCGCTTCAAAGAGGCGCGGCCGAATGCGGTGTTTCGCGCACTGGAGTTTTTGGAGCGCTGCACCTTTGCGGTGGCCGATGTGGTCATTGCGACGAACGAGTCGTACCGACAGGTTGCCTTGGAGCGCGGCCACAAAAAGCCTGAGCAGGTGTTTGTGGTGCGCAATGGCCCACCCCTGACTTACGTCGCGGTGGAACCCGACGCCGCCTTACAGCAGCGTGCCAAACATCTGATTGGCTACATCGGCACCATGGGCCCGCAGGACGGTGTGGACTGTTGGTTGCGCAGCGTGCACCACATGATCTTCGCGCTGGGCCGCACCGATTTTCTGGCCGTGATGATCGGCAGTGGCGATGCCGCGCCGGCCCTGCATACCTTGGCACGCGAGCTGGACATCGAGAAATACGTTTGGTTCACCGGGCGCATTTCCGACATCGACGCACGCCGGTATTTGTCGACCGTGGCCGTGTGTGTTCAGCCCGACCCCCTGAACCCGCTGAACGACAAATCGACTATGAACAAGGTCATGGAATACATGGCGCTGAGCAAGCCGGTGGTGGCGTTTGATTTGGTGGAGACGCGGGTCTCGGCAGGCGAAGCGGGTGCGTTTGCCAAGCCCAACGACGAGCTGGAATTTGCACGCAAGGTGTGTGAGCTGCTTGACGACCCCGAACATGCGCTGCGCTTGGGCGCGGCGGGCCGCGATCGCGTGGTCAACCAGCTTTCGTGGGAACACTCGGTGCCTCATTTGCTGCGCGCTTATGCCGACGGGCTCGGCTTGCCTGCGCAGCGAGGCCGTGCTGCCGAGACGGCCAGACTCAACTCGGCCCGCGAGGTTTGATCGGGCCGCCATGTCTGCATCCACCAACTTCACGCTGCCCGATGGCCACACCGTCGAAGTGGACGGCATCACGGCGCAGGCCTGGCATGAGGTGCTTGACGGTTTTGCCGACGCCAATATTTATCAGTCTTGGGCTTATGAAGCGCAGCGCACTGGTGACAGCCGCATGAGCCACTGGCGCTTGTGTCGCGACCGTGTGGTGGTGGCTGCGGCGCAGCTGCGAATAGCGAAAGTGCCCTTCGTGAAATTGGGTGTGGCTTATGTGCGATGGGGCCCGATGTGGCGTTTGCGCGGGCAAGCTGTGAACCCGGAAGTGCTGGCTGTTGCTTTGGCAGGTATCCACCATGAATACGCCGTGAAGCGAGGCTTGACCGTGCGTTTGCTGCCCTACTTGCTAGACGCCGAACATCAGGCCTCGGATGCCTTGCTGCGCGCAGGAAAGTTTGCACGCGTGCGAACCGCCCCCCCGCAGCGCACTTTGCTGATGAGCCTAGAGCGCTCATTGCCCGAGCTGCGCGCCGGGCTGGACCAGAAGTGGCGCAACGGCTTGAACCGCGCTGAAAAACAAGGTTTGGTTGTCGAGGACGGCAGCTCAGACGCTTTGTTCGAGCGCTTTGTGACCATGCACGCTGAGATGAACCAGCGCAAGGGCTTTGCGCCGACATCGAACGTGGACGAGTTCCGCCGCATGCAGCGTAATTTGCCGCCGCGCCATCAAATGCGCGTCTTCCTTGCGTCGACCGAATCAGCTTCGGGGCGTGTTGCGGCGGCGGGTGTGGTGTGCAGCCAGATTGGTGAGTTCGGTGTGTTCATGCACGGTGCCACCACCGCCGCAGGCATGCGCACCCAGGCGTCGTATTTATTGCAGTGGCGAGCGTTGACTTGGCTGAAGGAGCGCGGCGCGGCCCGATACAACTTGCACGGCATCAACCCGCTGACCAACCCTGGCACTTATCACTTCAAAGCCGGTTTGTGCGGTCGCAACGGCGTTGATCAACATTACCTCGGCAGCTATGAATGCACGGGCACCGTGGGCAGTCAAGCGCTGTTGGGAATGGCCACTTCCGTGCGGCGAACTTACCGAAGTAGCAAGGTCGCAGCGCAGCAAATGACCAGACGGTTGGCGACTTGCCTAAGAGGCCACTCCGCGGAGCACACGTCATGAGCACCGAACTGAAAACCCAACCGAGCACCTTGCCGCGCTACGCGCTGATCACACCGGCACGCAATGAAGCGCGTTTGATTGAGCAGACCATCTGCGCGGTGGTGGCACAAACCGTGCGCCCTGTGAAGTGGGTCATCGTCAGTGACGGCTCTACCGACGCCACCGACGAGATCGTGGTGCGCCACGCCCTACAGCACGATTGGATCCAGCTGGTGCGAACGCCAGTGGGTGCGCCGCGCGACTTTGCTGGCAAGGTGCGCGCATTCAATGCAGGCCGAGCTGCGTTGTCCGGTGTGGAATTTGAGGTGATAGGCAGCTTGGATGCCGACATCACGTTTGACACGGGCTACTTCGAATTCATCCTCGGCCGATTTGCGCAAGACCCGCAGCTCGGCGTGGCAGGCACGCCGTTTCGCGAGGGCACGCACCAGTACGACTACCGCTACACCAACATCGAACATGTGTCGGGTGCTTGCCAAATGTTCAGGCGGCAATGCTTTGATGACATCGGTGGCTACCAGCCCCTGAAGGGCGGTGGTATTGATTGGGTGGCGGTCACCACGGCGCGCATGCGCGGCTGGCACACGCGCACGTTCACCGAGAGGGTTTGCTTGCATCACCGGCCCATGGGCACCGCGCAAAGCTCGCCACTCGCAGCGCGGTTTCGGTTGGGAAAGAAAGACTACGTGCTCGGCGGTCATCCGCTGTGGCAGCTGTTTCGCGGTGCCTACCAAATGAAGGAATCGCCTCGCGGCATCGGTGGCCTGTGCTTGCTCAGCGGTTACGCCTGGGCCTGGATGTCAGGAACCACAAAAACCGCCAGCCCCGAGCTGATTGAGTTTCACCGGCATGAACAACTGGCGCGACTGCGTGCGCTGTTTCGACTGCCGCATCGCTCGGTGAGCCGCAAATGATCATTGTCAACGCCGATGACTGGGGCCGCTCAGTGTGGGAGACCAATGCCGCACTGAATTGCCATGCCCAGCACCGCATCACCTCGGTCACGGCCATGGTGTTCATGCCCGACTCTGAACGCGCTGCTGAATTGGCATTGATGCGCGGCCTGGACGTGGGCTTGCACTTGAATTTTTCGCAGCCTTTTGAAGCCGCACCAAGGACGTCGGCGGTGGCCGACGCTCAACGGCGCGTGTGCACTTTCATCAACGGCAGTAAATACGCCTTCCTGATTTACAACCCCGCCTTGAGCCGGGATTTCATGGCCAGCTACCAGGCACAACTCGATGAGTTTGTGCGCTTGTATGGCAAGCCGCCTTCGCACGTGGACGGACACCACCACAAGCACCTGTGCGCCAACGTGCTGCTGGGCAATGTAATTCCCGCTGGCCAAAAGCTGCGCCGCAGCTTCTTCTTCTGGCCTGGCGAAAAAAGCCGCATCAACCGCGCCTACCGCCGCGTGACCAACCAACTGCTGGCGCGCAAGTACCGGGTCACTGATTACTTCTTTGCCTTGTCGCAGTGCATGCAGGCGGAGCGCTTGGCCAAGGTGTTGGCGCTGGCCGAAGGCCACACGGTCGAGGTGATGACTCACCCCGCCAATCGAGTCGAGCGCGATTGTTTGATGAGTGATCGCTACCTCAAGCAACTCAACCAATTGGAGCGTGGCAGTTACGCATCTGTCTAGCCGCAGCCTCGACACCCACAGCAACCCAAAAGACTGACCGCCATGCCCTGCAATCACATCATCAGCGTGAACCACATTGACTTCAAGGTGCAGGGCCGTTTCATCAAGACCGCCCAACTCAACGACGAGTACTACGTCGGTGTCCCCGATGCGGCTGCACTGATTGCGCAAATGAGGCGTCAACCATCCCGCCTTGGTGCCGACGTGTTCACCTTCGTGCAAGCACTGCACGACCGAGAACCACATTTTTCGCACCTCTTGAGTTGGGACCAGATGGCCGTGTTGCCGCTGACCACCTATGCGCATTGGTTCGACAAGCAGCTCACCTTCAAGCCACGCAACCGCTTGCGCAAAGCGTGGAAAAGTGGGGTCGAGGTACGAGTCGTTGAATTCAGCGACGACTTCATTCGCGCCGTGATGGCGATCTACAACGAAACGCCGCTGCGCCAAGGCAAGCGCAATTGGCATTACGGCAAAGACTTCGACACCGTCAAGCGCGAACACGCCACGTTTTTGGAGCGCAGCGAATTCATCGGCGCTTACGTCGGCGATGAGCTCGTCGGCTTCGCCAAACTGACGCACTCGGCGCAGCACTCCATCGTGATGAACATGGTGGCCAAGGTGTCGCAGCGCGACAAAGCACCTACGAACGCTTTGCTCGCCAAAGCCATCGAGCAAGTCACAGCCTGGCACATTCCTTTGCTCAACTTTGGTGTGTGGGGACGGCGCGGCTTGAATGAATTCAAACTTGCCAATGCCTTTGAATGCTCAGCGGTGCCGAGGTACCACGTGCCGTTGACGCTGAAGGGCGAATGGGCTTTGAAGCTCAATTTGCACCGTGGCGTGAAAGAGCGCTTGCCCGAGCACTGGATCGTCAAACTCGCCGACACGCGCGCCCGCTGGAACCAGTGGCGGCATCGGCAACTGACGGCGCTGCCACTGGCTTCATCTAAGCAAAGCCGAGTCTGAGGCCGTCCCATGCCAGGCATCACCGGAATCATCAGTGCTGACCCTGCACGTGCCTGCGAGCACAGTGTGCGCAGCATGGTGGCGGTCATGCAGCACGAGCCGTTTTATCGCTCTGGCAGCACCCACCACGCAGGTGCCGGTGTGGCCGCAGGCTGGGCAGTTCACCCGCAGTCATTTGCTGACAGCAACCCGATTTGGAATGAAGCTCACGACGTGTGCTTGGTCTTTTCGGGTGAAGTTTTCTCGGACAGCCGTAGTCATACCGATTTATTGAATGCTTACGCGAAGGCCGGGCCTGCTTTCATCGACCACTTGAACGGCACTTACTGCGGCTTGCTGATTGACCTGCGCCGCAACACGGCCATCCTCTTCAACGACCGCTATGGTTTGAGTCGCGTCTACCTGCACGACGGCACCAGTGCCGTTTACTTTGCCAGCGAAGCGAAATCGCTGCTGCGCGTGTTGCCGGCAACCCGTCAACTTGATGCCACCGCTTTGGCTGAATTTGCCGCGTGCGGCTGCGCGCTGGAAGACCGCACGCTGTTTGCCGGGGTGAGTTTGTTGCCCCCCGCATCGCGCTGGACTTTCCTCGGCGGGCACTTGGTGAAGAAGGAAATCTATTTCGATGTGAAGACTTGGGACGCGCTTCCTGCGCTGAGCGAAGGTGACTACTACGAGCAACTCAGAAGCACATTTCCAAAAGCGGTCAGAAAACAATTCGGCGGTGGCATGAGCGGTCGGCCTGTGGGCATGTCGCTCACCGGCGGGCTGGACGGTCGCATGATCATGGCGTGCAGCGGGCAAGACGCCGGTGCGCTGCCTTGCTACACCTTTGGTGGCAGTTACCGCGATTGCAGCGACGTGTCGCTGGCACGGAAAATGGCGCGCGATTGTGGCCAAACGCATCAAGTGATCACGGTGGACGAGCCGTTTTTGCGGCAGTTTGCATCGCTGGCCGAGAAGGCGGTTTATGTGTCTGACGGTGCCATGGACGTGACTGGCGCAGTGGAGCTTTTCGCCAATGCGCAAGCGCGCCAGATTGCGCCGGTGCGCATGACCGGCAACTACGGTTCCGAGATCCTTCGGCACAACGTGGCCTTCAAAGCGCAAGGGCTCGACGCTCAGTTGTTCAACACCGACTTCTTGCGGCTGGGCGATGCTGCAAACGCTACTTACACACGGGCCACACAAGGCCGCGTGCTGAGTGCCATCACCATGAAGCAGGTGCCGTGGTTCCACCATGCGCGCCTGTCGCTGGAGC
>JANPNT010000404.1:0-3130 GCA_031427655.1 Burkholderiales bacterium | reverse complement strand
CCCAGGACTGCTTTGCCAACTTTGTGGCCTGCAACTCGTATGTAAGCGGGAAACCGGCGCGTTGAGGCTGGCTGGTAAGCGCCACCGCGATGACGGTACCGGAGCGGTCATTGAATACATCGTGGCTGAGGATGAGCACAGGGCGCAAGCCGGCCTGTTCGCGGCCGCGAAGCGGGTTGAGGTCGGCCCAACGAATTTCTCCCCTCAGTATTCGGGCCACGACTCAAGTTCCAGACCCAAGCCTTCTTCAGCTAAAGCCTTCTCGAATTTCTGGTCGAGCTTCGCGCACTCCGACGCCAGGCGCTTGTGTTCCATCCGTGCAAGCTTTTCGGCAACCGCAACCTGAATCGCCCGACTACGACTGGGAAAAACGCTCCGCGCAACCAGGCCGTCAACCTGGCCAAGGGTTTCCCGGTCGAGCGTGATTGCAACCTTGACGCTACTCATCGTTAGTCTCCGAAGTATGACAATTGATCATACCATCTTCCACGCCAGGTTCAGTGCCGGCATTTCCGCACACTATGACTCCGGAAGCCAGGGCGCGCAAACAGATCGCCTGCAAGCTTGAACAGACGGGCTGGGTGGTTCGGGACCTGCAATATCAACCCGCCACCACACGAGTAGCGTGGTGCGTGAATACCCGTGAACCATTCCAGTTCGCGAATTGGGTGCAAACGGGCGTGCAATTGGGATTGTTTTTATTGCATAAATAATTGTTTTATCCAATAACATGTAATTCTATTGCAAGAAACTCCCATGAAACGCGGCATCACCGGACATTACGAACCCTCTGTCGCCGCAGGCGAGGCCTGTCGCGCGTTCGTGCCCGCGCCGCTGCCGCCCGACCCGCCGCTTGACATAGCCACCGGGCTGCAGGAGCGGCTGGATGAAGCGAACCTGGCGCTTGGCCGGCTGGACAGCATTTCCGTGCTGCTGCCGGATACCTCGATATTCCTCTACAGCTATGTCCGCAAAGAGGCGGTGATGTCCTCGCAGATCGAAGGCACGCAGTCTTCGCTGTCAGATCTGATGCTCTACGAAGCGGAAGGCGCGCCCGGCGTGCCGCTGGACGACGTGCGGGAGGTGTCCTGCTACGTGGCGGCTCTGGAACACGGCCTGAACCGCGTAAAGGGTGGCCTGCCGTTGTGTGTGCGCCTGATGAACGAGATGCACGCCATGCTGATGACCCATGGTCGTGGCGCAGGCAAGGCACCCGGCGAAGTACGGCGCACGCAAAACTGGATCGGCGGCGCCGCACCCTCGCGCGCTGCCTTCGTGCCGCCGCCACCGCAGCGGGTGGCCGAGTGCCTCTCCGATCTTGAGAAATTCTTGAACGACCAGCCGCTCCGCCACTCGGCGCTGATCAAGGCCGCGCTCTCGCACGCGCAGTTCGCAACCATCCACCCTTATCTGGACGGCAACGGCCGCTTGGGCCGCCTGCTGATTCCCCTGATCATGGTGAATGAAGGTGTACTGCGCGAACCGCTGCTTTACCTTTCCCTGTACTTCAAGACCCACCGCGGCAACTACTACGAAATGCTGCAGCAGGTACGCCAGACCGGCGACTGGGAAGAGTGGCTATGGTTCTTCGCCACCGCCGTGCGCCACACCGCCACCCAGGCGCTTGATACAGCGAAGGCGCTGCACGCCCTGGGCGAAGCCGACCGCGAACGCATCCGCGGCCTCGGTCGCGTCGCCCCCTCGGCGCTACAGGTGTATCAAGCGATGTTCGCCCGACCGGTGACCACCATCGCAGCCATCTGCAACGGCACCGGCCAAAGCCCGCATACTGTGAACAAGATGCTTGACGCGATGATCGGGTTGGGCATGCTGCGAGAGCTGACCGGCATGAAGCGCAACCGCATCTACGAATACAGCGCCTACCTTGAATTGCTGAACCGCGAGGGTGAGTAGTGAGTGCCACCACTCTTCGCTCACAACACCAAACATGAACGCACCCATGCTGTTGACCTTGGCGGTCAACAGCGAGTTGGTGTTGTTGTGTGAGTGTGCTCACTCGATCTGCCATTGGCAACTATCGCGATAAGGATTGGGTGGAGGCTCTTTTGTGAACACAAGCACATTGGTTCAGACGGTCTGGAATCCATGCCACACGCTGGGCGATGACGTCGCTGACTGCGAATTCGCCCAAATCGTCTACATTGCCGCCAAATGAAATGCTGATGAGCGAACGTACAAGTCGCACAATGCGGATCGACGGGTTCAAGTTGCTTGATTCTAAAGAGCTGCCGGTCTGCCTGTTGAGTTGCTTGGTCGGCGCCAGCGACGTCGCGCAGACGCAAGGGATATTGTCATGTTGACTCGTATCGAAATCGACGGTTTCAAGACGTTCGAAGGTCTGGCCGTCAATCTTGCCCCGTTTACGACCGTGGTCGGGAGTAATGCGGCGGGCAAGAGCAATCTGTTCGACGTCATCCAGTTGCTCTCGAACCTAGCGACACGGGATGTCTACGAGGCGCTGAAGGATATGCGCGGCGAACCCCTGGAATTGTTTCGCAAGACCGCAGGGGGCGAGGCCAAGCAAATCACGCTGGCGGCCGAGGTGCTGGTCGATCCGGTGGTGCGGGATCCATGGGGTAGTGAAGTGAAAATCACAAGGTTATGACTCCATCTACCTGCTGGCTGCAGCCATCAAGCAGGCCAATTCCACCGACGGCCCAAAAATCAAGGCCGCGCTGGAAGATCTGAAAACACCGGTGGAAGGCGTGGTGACGACCTACAACAAGCCTTTCACCGCCAAGGACCACGAAGCCATCACCGCCAACATCCCTGTGTTTGGTGAAGTCAAAGGCCAGCGCGTGGTGTACGCTTACAGCGACGACCAGAAAAAAGCGTCTGAAGTGCGCGTCAAGAAGTAAGCTGCTTTTTTGTTGGAACCAGGCACCGCGCCAACCGACGCGGTGCTTTTTTTATGGCCTGCCGCCCCCTGTTGACTTTGTTCGCCCTCTGTTGACCTCTTACCGGAACTGAATTTATGGAAATCCTGCTTCAACTCATTTACAGCGGTATCGCGCTGGGCATGATCTACGCGGTCATCGCGTTTGGCTACCAGCTCACCTTCGCCACATCCGACACGCTGAACTTCGGCCAGGGTGATGCACTGATGCTG
>JANPNT010000403.1:0-34203 GCA_031427655.1 Burkholderiales bacterium | reverse complement strand
TGCGCTTTGGCGGGCGCCATGCTGGCGGCCACGCTCAGGTCTTTCAACGCCATGGGTCTGCCGTGATGCGCCAGCGCCAGCAGCAACTGTCCGCCGACCTCGACGCTCTGGATGCCGCGCTGAGTCGACTTGGATGGCGACTTGACGGACGGCCTCACGGGCACCTGCTTGCGTAATGAGGTCATGGTTCGGGTTTACACTTGGTTTAACGAATTAGACATTAACGAACAACAACTTTAAACTGCGGCACGAAGCCCTACCAAGAAAAATCGTCAGTTCAGATTGAATTCTTTCCATCCTCGGAGCCCGTCATGAGCAAAGCCTTCGCATCGCAAGCCGACTTGCAGACTAAGAAAATAAGCTTCACCAAGCTGTCTGACAACGCCTATGCCTACACCGCCGAGGGCGACCCCAACACCGGCATCATCATTGGTGACGATGCGGTGATGGTGATCGACACCCAGGCCACGCCGGTGATGGCGCAAGACGTGATTCGGCGCATTCGCGAAGTCACCGAGAAGCCCATCAAATACGTGGTGATGAGCCACTACCACGCAGTGCGTGTGCTGGGCGCGTCGGCCTACCAAGCGCAGCACATCATTGCCAGCCAAGACACCCGCGATCTGATTGTTGAGCGCGGCGCGCAGGACATGAAAAGCGAAATCGAGCGCTTTCCGCGTTTGTTCCAAGCCGTTGAAACCATCCCCGGCCTGACTTGGCCGACCATCACTTTCAAAGGCGAAATGACGTTGTGGTTGGGCAGCTTGGAAGTCAAGCTCATGCAGGTGGGCCGAGGCCACACCAAGGGCGACACGATTGCGTGGTTGCCGCAGCAAAAAATTCTGTTCAGCGGCGACCTGGTTGAGTTTGACGCCACGCCTTACGCCGGTGACGCCTACTTCAGCGACTGGCCGCAAACGCTGGACAAGCTCGCCGCCATGAACCCCGTAGCCCTGGTGCCGGGCCGAGGTGCAGCACTCACCACGCCCGCCATGGTGCAGGCCGGTTTGGCAGGCACGCGCAGTTTTGTGAGCGACCTGTATGCCAGTGTCAAAGCCGGTGCGGCCGCCGGCAAAGACCTGCACGCCATCTACAAAGACACCCACGCTGCCATGAAACCGAAGTACGGCAACTGGGTGATCTTCGACCACTGCATGCCGTTTGATGTGACCCGCGCTTTGGACGAAGCCACGCAGCACCCCGACCCGCGCATCTGGACGGCCGAGCGCGACAAGGCCATGTGGCTGGCTTTGGAGACCTGATTTCTTTGCAGCAACAGAGAAGGGCACGGACCATGGGCTCCAGAGACGAATCGACAGTGAATTACCAAGCGCTGGAGTTCGCCTACCAAGCGTCGCCAGACCAATCCGCTGCCACGCCCGCGCACCATCCTGTGGTCATCGTCGGGGCAGGCCCGGTGGGTTTGAGTTTGGCCATCGACATGGCGCAGCGCGGCGTGAAAGTGCTGCTGCTCGACAACGACCACAAGTTGTCCAGCGGCTCACGCGCCATTTGTTTTGCCAAACGCACCTTGGAGATTTTTGACCGTCTGGGGCCCGGCGAGCGCATGGTGCGCAAGGGAGTGTCGTGGAATGTGGGGCGCGTGTACTTCAAGGACGAGCCGGTTTACAGCTTCAATCTCTTGCCCGAAGCTACACCCGAAGCTACACCCGAAGCAGCGACTCAAAGCGAGCCCACACAAGCCCGCCCCGCGTTCATCAATTTGCAGCAGTACTACGTTGAGGGCTACCTGATTGAGCGCGCGCTGGAGCTGCCGCTCATTGACATCCGCTGGTGCAACACCGTCACCGGGTTGGTTCAGCAGGCCGATCACACCGAGCTCAGCATCAGCACGCCCGACGGCGCTTACCAAGTACACGCCGCCTACATGGTGGCCTGCGACGGATCGCGTTCACCGCTGCGCGCCATGATGGGTTTGGAAACCGAAGGCCGTGTGTTCCGCGACCGCTTTTTGATCGCCGATGTGCGCATGGACGTGGCCTTGCGAGATGAGCGCCGCTTCTGGTTTGACCCGCCGTTCCACCCCAAGCAAAGCGTGTTGTTGCACAAGCAAGCCGACAGCATGTGGCGCATTGACTTTCAGTTGGGTTGGGACGCCGACCCCGAGGCCGAGAAGCAGCCCGAGCGCATTGCGCCGCGTGTGCGTGCGCTGCTTGACAGCATTGGCGCGGCCGATATGGGCTTCACCATCGGCTGGGCCAGTGTGTACACCTTTGCCTGCCAGCGCATGCAAAGCTTTCGGCATGACCGGGTTCTGTTTGCCGGTGACGCCGCGCACGGCGTGTCGCCTTTTGGTGCGCGCGGTGCCAATTCGGGCGTGCAAGACGCCGACAACTTGGGCTGGAAGCTGGCGCGTGTGGTGCAAGGCGAATCGCCCGAGGCCTTGCTCGACAGCTACGCCTTCGAGCGCGAATACGCCGCCGACGAGAACATTTTGAACAGCACCCGAGCCACCGACTTCATCACGCCCAAAAGCGAGGTGAGCGCGCTGTTTCGAGACGCGGTATTGGCCTTGTCGCGCAAGCATCCTTTTGCGCGGTGCGTGGTCAACAGCGGGCGTTTGTCGGTGCCTTCTACTTTGCAT
This sequence comes from Burkholderiales bacterium, assembly GCA_031427655.1. GTDB lineage: Bacteria > Pseudomonadota > Gammaproteobacteria > Burkholderiales > Burkholderiaceae_C > JANYJJ01. The sequence goes on along the minus strand of JANPNT010000403.1, from coordinate 31,598 downwards.
GGGTCTGCCCTGAACACGGCCGACGTGGATGAGTTCAGCGGCTTGATGGTGCCCGGCGCACCGGCCTTGGACGCGCCCTTGGTGTGCGACGGTTGCAACACCTGGCTGCTGCGCGAATTGGGAGCCGATTTCAGTTTGTTGGTGGTGTTCGGATCGGCACCGTCTTGGGCCGCCGAATTGAAATTGAAAGTGCTTGTCTTGGACGCCGGCATAGACACGTCTGGTCACGCCGCGCAGCGCTACGATGCGCGCCCCGGTACGGCCTATTTGCTGCGCCCCGACCAACACGTTTGCGCGCGTTGGCGAGCCCCCTCGCAAGCAGCAGTGAAGGCCGCCATCGCAAAAGCCACATCATGCTGAAACAAGTTTTGAACACCGAGCCGAATCTTGACTCGGCCGACGATTTTTACGAAGCGCTGATCCACGCGCACCGAGATTTGTTGCCCGAGCAAAGCCACGCCATGAACGCCAAATTGATACTGCTGTTGGCCAATCACATTGGCAACCAGAGCGTGCTGGTGCAGGCCTTGTATGCGGCGCGTGAAGCCACGCTGAGTGGGCACATGGACGCGCATCAATCATGAGCCTCAAGTATCAACCGGGCTTCGGCAACGAATTCGCGAGCGAAGCGGTGGCAGGTGCCTTGCCCATGGGCCGCAACAGCCCGCAAGCCGTGGCGCACGGCCTGTATGCCGAGCTGCTGAGTGGCACCGCGTTCACCGCACCGCGCGCCGACAACCGGCGCACTTGGTTGTACCGGCGTGCACCTTCCGTGATGGCGGGCGGCTACTCGTCATTTGCGCAACGCTTCTGGAAATCGGGCGCGAAGGACGGTGTGACCGCACCTCCCGATCCCATGCGCTGGGCCGCGCTGCCCGTGCCTGAAGTGGGCGAGCAGCCGTTGGACTTTGTCGACGGCATGCGCACCATGGTGCTCAACGGTGACGCCGATGCGCAAAGTGGCGTGGCCGCGCACGTGTACCTGGCCAACCGCTCGATGACGCAGCGCGCTTTCGTCAATGCGGACGCCGAAATGTTGATCGTGCCGCAGCAAGGCGCGCTGGTGTTGGTCACCGAATTGGGCGTGTTGGAAGTGGCTCCCGGCGAGATTGCTTTGCTGCCGCGCGGCATGGCGTTTCAAGTTCAGGTCATACAGGCATCGCGTGGTTATGTGTGCGAAAACTACGGTGCGCATTTCCGCTTGCCCGAACTCGGGCCCATCGGCAGCAACGGCTTGGCGAACGCACGCGATTTTTTGGCACCGGTTGCCGCGTTTTCGCGCGAGCTTGATGCGCCCTGGGAGATCGTCAAAAAGTACGGCGGCAGCTTGTGGTTCGCCGCTGCCAAAGCCTCACCGTTCAATGTGGTCGCTTGGCACGGCAATTTGGTGCCCCTGAAGTACGACACCGCCAATTTCATGGCCATTGGCTCGATCAGCTTCGACCATCCTGACCCGAGCATCTTCACGGTGTTGACTTCGCCCAGCGACACGATGGGTGTGGCCAATTGCGATTTCGTCATCTTCCCGCCGCGCTGGTTGGTGGCAGAAAACACCTTCCGCCCGCCTTGGTATCACCGCAATGTGATGAGCGAATTCATGGGCTTGGTGCACGGCCAGTACGACGCCAAACCCGAGGGCTTCAAGCCGGGAGGCATCAGCCTGCACAACTGCATGGTGCCGCACGGCCCGGATGCTGACGCGTTCACGCGTGCCTCAAGCGCTGAGCTGTCGCCGCACAAATTAACCGACACCTTGGCTTTCATGTTCGAGAGCCGGTGGCGGTTTTTGCCGACTGAGTTCGCGATGAAGTGCGGGCGTTTGGATGAGCGTTACGCCGACTGTTGGGCCACCCTGAAACCCGCGCCAATCTAGTCCTAGTCCTGTGTGTCACTCTCATTGCGAGATAAAACCCTGACTTGGCGCGCGCTGTCGTTGCAAATCCTCGCGATGCGGTGAGGCATCGCTGTGGTTTGCGTTGGGCCCGCACGCGAAGCCATCGATTTTCTGAAGTCGCCATCAGAGTGACACACAGCACTGCCTGCTTCTGCCTTTCAGGGGGAAGGGGCTGCTAGAAATGCACGCAGCTCGCGCGAAAAATCTTCCGGTTGCTCCATCACGCTCAAGTGCGACGCCTTCGGCATCACCACCAATTTCGAGCCCGCAATTTGTGCCGCCATCGCTTCCGACAAAACCACTGGCGCACCCACATCCAGCGCACCGGCCAGGATCAAAGTCGGGCATTGGATTTGTGCCAAGCGTTCCAGCCAATTCACGCCTGCCACCGCGTGGCAAGCCGCCACGTAGCCGTCTGCCTTTGTGCGCAGCAGCGTCGCACGTGCTTCGGTCACTGCGTTGGTTTGCGCAGCCCGAAACTCGGCGTGAAAGTAGCGCTCCATCACCGTATTGGCAATCGCCTCCAGCCCGCCCGCTTCAACACAGGCGATGCGCTGAGCCCACGCAGCCAGTGAAGCTTCGGGGTACTTGGCGGCGGTGTTGGCCAGTACCAATTTGCTGACCAATTCCGGGTGGCGGATCGCCAAACCTTGGCCCACCATGCCGCCCATCGACAAGCCCACCCACACCACCGGGCCACGGCCCCATTCGCGGATCAAGCGGGCCGCGTCGTCCACCAAATCGTCCATCGAATACGGGCCTCTCGGGACAGCCGAGCCGCCGTGGCCGCGGTGGTCATAGCGCAGCACTTCATGAGACGGGGCCAGTTCGGCAGCCAGGTCGTCCCACATGCTCATGTTCAAACCCAAGGCGTGGCTGAGCACAACCGGCGCGCTCTCGCTTTTGTGGTTTCCCTGCACGCAAACCTTCAACTGCGGCTCGCTGAAGGTGTGGTGCGTCGACACGCGCACGTCGGCGGCGAGTGATTGCTCAGCAGGCAACAAACCTTCTGCGCGCAAGATGTCGGTGGTGATTTTGAAAGCGGTGTTGGCCGCAGGCACGCCGCAGTAAATCGCGCCCTGCATCAACACTTCTTTGATGGTGTCCAGCGGCACGCCCCCGCGAATGGACGCCTTGCAGTGCAGCTCAAATTCTTCCCAGCGCGCCATGCCCATGGTCATGCCCAGCACCAACAAACGGCGGGTGGTGTGGTCCAGGCCCGGGCGGCCCCAAATGTCGTTCCATGCAAAGCGGGTGATGAGGCTTTGGAATTCAGCATTGAACTCGGTGGCTTTGTTCAGTGACTGGTCTACCCACGCATCGCCCAACACCGAGCGCCGGTTGACCATGCCGCGATCAAAGTCGTCTTGTTGTGACATTTGCCTGATTCCTAATTCAGTACTCGAAGGTCTTGAGTTCGTTGAAAGTCGAGACACAAGATGAATGCCGTTCGCACTGCGCATGTCCTTCGACAGGCTCAGGATGATCGGGGCTTGCTTGGCGGCAGGGGTTCGACAAGCTCAGCCCGAACGCGAGGAGGAGGTGTCTGGAAATTGGAGGGATTCTGTGGATGAGGCCGCCCGGCGCATCGAAGCCAATTGCGGCGCCGCTGCGCGCACGGCCGCTTTTGCGGCGAGGTCGGCGTCGAATGCGGTTTCAATGTCGGCCACCGAAACTTGGTTGCGCAGTCGGTCGTCGCTTTGCAAAACGGCCAGGCAAAGCTCGCGCAAGTGGGGGCCGCTGGCGGTTGCTTGTGCCGACAGAGTCTCCAGCAAGGCATGCGCTTGTGGCTTGCCGATTTGCTTGGCAAACACTTTGGCAGCGGCTTCAGCGCTGACCAAGCCGTTCAGCGCGTCAATGTTGGCGCGCATGCGCTGTGGGTGAACTTCCAAGCCTTGTTGCGCTGCATCGGCCAGCGCCTTCAGCGCACCGTGGGCCGACAAGTAAAGCCCCGCTGTTTCGGCCAATTCCGCCTGCCAATTGCCCAAACCGCGCTCGTGCTCTTGAACCATCGCAGCCAACAACGCAGCCACGCGCTGCGGCGCGCGCAGCGCTGCGGCCAAGGCCACCATGCTGGCCACCGGATTGCGTTTGTGCGGCATGGCCGATGAGCCGCCTCTGCCATCGCCGCTGGGCTCATTCAGCTCACCCACCTCGGCTTGCGACATGAGTGAAATGTCCCTGGCTACTTTGCCCAAGGCACCGCACAACACGCCCACTTGGCAAGCCAAGGTGGCGGCCTCGTCGCGCTGCGTGTGCCAGGTGCCTCCGGGCCAATTCAATTGCAAATCGGCGGCCATGTGCTGCGCTACCGCAGCGCCTTTGTCGCCCATCACAGCCAGCGTGCCCACCGCACCGCCGAGTTGAAGTTGCAGGGCGGTTTTTGCGCTGGCTTGCAACCTTTCACGGCATCGTTGCAGCGGCGCCATCCACGCCAGCAGCTTGAAGCCCACGCTCACCACTTGCGCCGGTTGCATCAAGGTGCGCGCCAGCACCGGCGTGTGGGCATGTTCGTCGGCGAGCAACAGCAGCGACCCAATCAAGCTGCTCAAATCGCGGTCGATCAAAGCCAAAGCTCGGCGCGACAGCAAGCTCATTGCGGTGTCGATCACGTCTTGGCTGGTGCTGCCCCAGTGCACAAATACGGCGGCTGTTGCATCAACACGGTCCACCGCTGCCGTGAGGTGCTTGACCAGGGGAATGGCCAAGCTGCCTGCGCGACCGCTGGCGTTGACGATGGCCTGCACATCAAGTTGATCGACACCGCAGCAAGCCACGATGACTTGCGCCGCCGCATTGGGAATCACCTCGTGCGCGGCCTGCGCGCGGGCGAGCGCGGCTTCAACGTCCAACATGGCTTGCAGCACCGAGGTTTCACTGAACACTGCCAGCATCTCGGGCGTGGACAAAAAGCGCTCAAACACGAGTGCAGACATGGGTTTCCGAGGTCAATCGCGTTAGATGTTTTGGCCGTGTTCCGACAACGCAGACGCCATCACTTTGTCGACCCGTTTGCCATCCATGTCGATCACCTCAAAGCGCCAGCCTTGCCATTCCACCGTGTCGGTGGTGCGAGGCAATCGGCCCAACAGCAACATCACCATTCCCGCCAAAGTGTTGTAGCGGCCTTTGTCTTCCTCGGGCAACTCTTTGAGGGCGAGTCGGTCTTTCAATTCGGGCATGGGAATGAGGCCGTCAAGCAACCAACTGCCGTTGTCACGCTGCACTGCCCAAGAATCTTCGTCGGTGGGCGTGGTGAATTCGCCGGTGATGGCTTCCAGCACATCGCGCACAGTAATCATGCCTTGCACTTCGCCGTATTCGTCCACTACAAATACCAGCTGCGCCGCAGACGCGCGGAACTGATCGAGCAGCTCCATGCCTGAGAGCGTTTCAGGCACAAACACAGGCGGCTCCAAGCGCGCCGTCACGTCCAGCGGACGACCCTGCATGAACTCTTGCAACAAGCTTTGCGCCGACACCAGGCCAACGACTTCGCTCAAGCCGTTGCGACACACGGGGTAGCGCGAGTGCTCCTTGTCGCTGATGACTTTCAATATGTCGGCAGGCGTGGCACCGGCTTCCAGCCAAACAATTTCCGCGCGCGGAATCATCATTGAGCCAACTTGTCGATCGTCCAATCGGAACACGTTGCGCACCATTTGGTGCTCTTGCGCCTCGATCACTCCGGCGTCCAGGCCTTCTTCCAAACTGGCCGCTATTTCTTCCTCGGTCACGCTGCGCGACGGCCCGCCTTTGATGCCCATCAATGCCAGCGTGCCATTGGTGCAAAACGACAGCAACTTCACAAACGGCCGCGCGACCAGCGACAGCCAATTCATCGGCTGCGCGACTTTGCGCGCCACGGTTTCAGGGAACATCAGGCCCACGCGTTTGGGCACCAGCTCACCAAAAATGATGGTCAAGAAGGTGATGGTCACCACCACCATCGCTGTGGCCGTGAGGTCGGCTGCGCGGTCGTGCAGATCGAAGGTTTTGGTCAACCATCCCGCAAACGGTGCCGAAAAAGCGGCGTCTCCAACAATGCCGTTCAGCACCCCGATGGAGGTAATGCCAATTTGCACGGTAGACAAAAACTTGGTCGGGTTTTCGTGCAGGTCCATTGCCGCTTGCGCACCTGAATCACCCGCTTCCACCATCACCTGCAAGCGTGCTTTGCGACTGGCGGTGAGCGCCATTTCCGACATGGCAAACAGCCCGTTGAGAAGGATCAAAGCAATCAGCAGGGCAACGTCCATCCGCAGGGAATCAAAAGAACAGCCAATCAGCGTAGCAGAATCAAGTCATGCACTATCTGATAGGCGACGTTCAAGGCTGTTGCAGCGCACTCGATGCGCTGCTGGAAAAAGTGGCGTTCTCGCCTTCGCGCGATCACCTCACCGTGCTCGGCGATTTGGTCAACCGTGGCCCGCGCAGTTTGGCGACGTTGCAGCGCTTGCGCGGTTTGCAAGAGTCGGCCACGTGCTTGCTCGGCAATCATGATTTGCATTTGCTGGCCGCTGCGCACGGTGTGCGAAAGCCGTCCAAGGGCGATACGTTGGCTGAAATTTTGGACGCTCCCGACCGCGAGGCCTTGATCGACTGGCTGCGCCATCGGCCTTTGGCAGTGCAAGCCGAAGGATGGTTGTGCGTGCACGCCGGAGTGGTGCCGCAGTGGACGGTGTCCACCACCTTGCAGTTGGCGCGCGAGGTCGAGCAGCAACTTCGCAGTCCTGACTGGGCCGACTTTTTGAAGGTCATGTACGGCAACGAACCCGCGCGGTGGGACGAATCACTCACCGGCAACGCGCGCTTGCGCTTTGCGGTGAACGTGTTCACGCGCATCCGTTTTGTCGATGCGCAAGGCACCATGGAGTTCGCCAGCAAAGATGCGAGTGCAGGGCCCCCACTTGGTCACACCGCATGGTTTGACGCACCCGGCCGACTGACCCAAGGCGTGCCCATCGCCTTCGGGCACTGGTCCACCTTGGGCTTGGTGCAGCGCGCTGATTTGTTGGCACTCGACACAGGCTGCGTCTGGGGCGGAAAGCTCAGCGCAGCACGGGTAGACGGCGGCCGCTGTGAGATTGTTCAGGTGAATTGCGAGCAGGCTCAAAAGCCGTTTTAGCGTCACTCAAATCAACTGTTCAGCGCCCATACAATGGCGAGCTGTTGGAAGCGTGGCCGAGCGGTTTAAGGCTGCAGTCTTGAAAACTGCCGTGGGGGTAACCCCACCGTGAGTTCGAATCTCACCGCTTCCACCAAGACAGCCTGTCGGCTCACATCATGCGACTTCCAGCCGCACCAAGGCTGCGCTCCGGCCCAATTCACGGCACATCTCAGCGTCGTGAGCCCCGAGCAATCGACTTGTCACCGCAAAATCCCGCCGATATGGCGCACGCTATGCCGGCGAATGAATTGAACCGCTTTCAGGCTTCTTTTCGAGGAAGCCCTGGCGGGGTCGGCGTGGACATCGGATTTTCGAGATGGCTGTCCCCGTCGGTAACGCATGGTGTTTCATCAGCGTCCCGAACCCAGCTCCGCATTCCTGTCGCGGCCGATCATCGTCACGCAGTTGAAGTTCCGTTCTGAGAGCGCCTGTCGGGGCTCTCGCGCCGTACCCGCCGTCCTCCACATCTGCTTGCGCACGATGGGCATGGTTGCCTTTGCAGTACCCGAAGTGATCACCCTCACGCTCAAGTAGCTGCGCCTGGTGCCCGACGCTTTTTCCTCCACGAATGACTGGCCGCTGCTCAGCCGGTGGCCCAGCGCCGCCTTGCTGCGCAACCGGCTGGCCATTGCCACCACGCTCATCACCCCCACCCCCGAAGTGATTCAAGCACGCACGGCCCACGCTGAAGCCAACATTGCCCGCAATGGAGCAGCTGCGAACTCCCCCGTGTCAAACCGCCGCAGCCTCAGTCGTGCCCAGAACGTGGCGCGGCCCAACTTCACCGTGAAGGCCAAGGATGAGGTGTTGAAGCAGGCTGGCGAGTCCGCATCACCCAAGACCGGAACCCGTAATGACTGGACGAGCTTCTGATTTACACACCGCCGACGCAGAGGAATGCCCCGTCAGATTGCTGAGCCCGCCGACCACAGGTCAGACGGCAGCACGGTAAAGCCCGTCTGCGGACGGCGTTGCGGTCTTGCGGCGTACAGTCAAATGAAATACTCCGATAGCGCTGCTTGAATCGATAGCGCTGTCCACTGCGTAAGAATCTCCAGCTGCCCCGACCACTTTCTTATGTTCGCGCCCCTGCCTTTGCGCCAGATTGGTTTTGCCTTCCTCGCCCTGATTTCGCTTTGTGCGCTTCTGTGGGCCTGCTCGAAGCTCCCCGCGTTAGATGCCGCGTGGCTCCACACACGCCAAGCCGATCTGCTGGCGTTTCAGGCGGCCAGACCATGGGCCTTCACGACGGGCCTGTTCTTGCTGTTCACATTGCTGTCGGCGCTGGCGCTGCCCGGCTGCAGCGTGCTCGCGTTGGCGGCCGGCTTGTGTTTGGGCTGGCTGCCGGGGACTTTGCTGGTGGTGCTGGCTTCGACGGTGGGTGCCACGGTGTCTTTTTTGGCTGCGCGTCATTGGTGGCGTGACGCGGTGAATCGACGCTGGGGGCACCGCTTGGCGGCCATCGAAAACGGGCTGGCGCGTGACGGTGCGTATTACTTGTTTTCGCTGCGCATGGCACCCGTCATTCCCTATGCGCTCATCAATCCCTTGATGGGTTTGTCGGCGATGCCGCTGCGTCAGTTTTTCATGGCCAGCTTGTTCGGCATGACGGCGGGCAGCGCGGCTTATGTGTACGCAGGCACGGTGCTCAGCGAAGCCAGCAGTTGGCAATCGCTGTTCACGCCCGGCCTCATGGCGGCACTGGCGGTGCTCGCGTTGTTGCCTTGGGTCACGCGCTGGCTTTTGCGCAAATTCAAGTCTGTGAGACCGGTTCGCCCGGCGGTCACGCATTGAGCGCTTTGCCGAGAGTTGGCCTGCTGTTTGGCTACGACTGGGACGCGGACGGCTTCGCTGCGCTGAGTGGCCGCGCTGCGTTCGATCACGCCGGGTTTGACTTGTTCAGCTTCCCCAGCAACGCGCACCTCATTCACTTCGACCTGCTGAAATTTTCGCGCCGCCAAGCCTCGCGGGGACGCAACTTGGGCTGGCGCGGTGTGATTTCGCACCACGAACAATTTGGTGCCTTGGCCGCAGCTTTGGTGGCCGAAGAATTGGGCTTGCCAGGTGCCACGCCTGAGTCTGTTTTGGCAGCGCAGCACAAACTGTTTGCACGTGAAGTGCTGCAGCAAGTTGTGCCTGAAGCCAACATCGGTTTCGCTTCGCTGGACGTGGCGTATGGAGACGACATTCCGCACGGCTTGAGTTATCCGCAATTCGTGAAGCCGGTGAAGGCCGCGTTTTCAGTGCTGGCGCGCGAGGTGAAAAGTCGCGATGAGCTGCAAGCTCACACCCGTTTCGGGCGACGCGAGCTGTGGGTGATACGGCGCTTGGTGGAGCCGTTTGAGCGCGTCATGAAACAGCGCATGCCGCAAACTGGCACAGCGCACCGCATGATGTTGGAAACACCGCTGCCGCTGGACACGCCGCAATACAACCTCGACGGTTGGATGTTCAACGGCACGGCTCAAGCGCTGGGCGTGGTCGATGCGGTGATGTACCCCAGCACGCAGGCGTTCATGCGTTGGGAAGTGCCGAGCCAGCTCGCACCCAGAGTGCAGCACCGCGCGCTGGAAGTGGCGCAGAAGTTCTTGAGCGCCATCGGCTACACGCACGGTTTTTTCAACATGGAATTTTTTCACGACCCGCTGACCGACCGCCTCAGCGTGATCGAGTTCAACCCGCGCATGGCGTCGCAGTTCGCCGACCTGTACCGGCGCGTCCAAGGTCGCGATGCGCATGCCATGTCGCTGGCCTTGGCCTTGGGCCAAGACCCCGCCGACTTGCCCCGCACCGTGCCCACCGCAGGCGCTGCGGCGAGTCAGGTTTACCGGTCGTTCGATCCTTCAGCGCAAGTTCGCATGCCTGACAATGCACAGCAGGCCGACTTGATGCGCTGCTTCCCTGATGCCTTGCTGTTTTGCTACGCCAAAACGGGTCATGCTTTGAAGCGCGACTTCAAGTGGCTGGGCAGCTACCGTCACGGCATCATTCATTTGGGCGGACGCGACCGAAATGATCTGCGCGCGCGCACCGAACAAGCCAGCCGTCTGCTCGGTTGGACAGCACCGTACTGCGATCGAATTCCCTCCGTGCGCGCCAACGAAACTTTGCAAAGCACTGCCTCTCCAAGGCTTGTCACACCCGTTCCCCAACCCGACCTCACCACATGAAAACTTCACTTTCAAAAAATGGCCTTTTCAACCGAGTCTTTAATTTGGCGACTGCGGGCCTGCTGGTTGCGCTGCTGCTCGGTGGCTGCTCGGCCATGACCGCGCAAAACCCGTCGGGCACTTTGAAGCCCGTCAATGCGGTGGCCGATGGAGCAGACGCTCGCGTCATGCTCAAAGGCTTTGACGTGGTCGCGTATTTCGCCGACGGCAAGCACGCGGTGGGACTGCCCGCCATCAAAAGTGTTTATCAAGACGTGACCTTCCGCTTCGCAACGGCCGAGCACAAAGCCCTGTTCGATGCCGCCCCCACCAAATACCTGCCGCAGTACGGCGGCTACTGCGCGAACGGTTTGGTCTACGGCATTCCCTGGGGCGGTGACGGCGATACCTGGTTGATGCAAGACGGCAAGCTGTACATTTTTGGAGGCGCAGGTTCGATGGCCGCGTTCAAGCTGGACGTGCCGGGCAACATCAAGTTGGCCGACAAATACTGGGCCGAAGAAGCCAACGCCAGCAACAGCTTTGTGCAGCGCGCCAAGCGCCTGGTTTTCAAAGTGCCGCACTATAAAAGTGGTGAAGACCTCGACCGGATGGTGAAGGCGGCGGCCGCCAAGTAAGTCTGAATCGCGCCATGGCAGTTCTGCTGAGTCGACGTTCTGCACTGGCCACCGTGGGCCTGTCTGCCGCGTGGCTGAGCGGCTGCGCGTTTGATCCCGACGCCGATCACACCGGCCCCAACGCGCCCGGCATGTCGGCACTGCCGCGCAAGCCGCGTGTGGCGTGGGTGCTCAGCTCCGGCGGGCCGCGCTGCTTTGTTCACGTCGGTGTGATCAAAGCGTTGGACGAATTGGGCGTGGTGCCCGATGTCATCGTGGGGGCTTCGGCCGGTGCGCTGGTGGGTGTGCTGCGTGCCGGTGGCGTGGGCGGTGCCGAGCTGGAGCGGCTGGCCTTGGACTTGTCTCCCGCTGCTTTGGCCCGCGTGTCGATCGGCGGCAGCGAACGTCTGAGCGGCAGTGCAATTGCCGACTTGGTGCGCGAACAATTGCGCAGCAAAGGCGTTTCATCTGCGCTAGAAAAATTGCCGTTGATGGCGCTGTGCGTGGCTCAACGCATGAGCGACGGGAGCGTGGTCGGGTTCAGCCAGGGCGATGCTGGCTTGGCAGTGCAAGCGTCCTGCGCGATTGAAGGTCAATTCACGCCCGTGCGCGTTCGCGGTCAGCGCTACGCCGATGCCGACTTGCGCGTGCCCTTGCCGGTGCGGCTGGTCAAGTCGCTGGGTGCGACGCGTGTGTTGGCGGTCGATGCTTCAGCCGATGAAACCCGCGCACCCGCAGGCACCGAACGCTGGCGCGGTGGTGACGTGCGCAAACGCGCCCTGACCCGCCCCGACGCCGAACTGGCAGACGTGCTGCTGCACCCCGACATCGGCTACTACGCCAGCGTGTCGCGCGAGTACCGAGAGAAGTGCATCGCTGCGGGCTACCGCGACACCCTCGCGGCGGGTGCGCGGATCAAGGCGCTGCATGCGGTGTAGCGAAGCGCATTGCTACATCACTCACGCGCTACTCTCCTAATGCTGTGCGTCACTCTCATTGCGACATAAAACCGCGTCTTCGCGCGCGCGGCGTCGTTGTAAATCCTCGCGATGCCATGAGGCATCACTTTGGTTTGCGCCTTGGAGTGTGGGCGGCAGAAGGAACGTCGGCTGCAAGTCGGCCGCAGCGGTCCATTTTTTACCGGCTTTTTGTCCCATCGCTACGGCCATGGGCCACGTCGCACCAGCAGATACACCCCGTTCGCACTGAGCCTGTCGAAGTGCCAAGCCCACACCACAAAGGTCAGCCATGAAGCGCACCCCCATCCACCCCAACCCGACTCGCCGCAACTTGCTCGCACTCGCAACCAGCGCCGCAGTGGCCCTCACTTTCTCGATACCGGCCCAAGCCCAGACTTTCGACCACAGCCACGCTGCTTGGACCAGCTTGCTGAAAAAACACGTCGTACTGCTCGACGGCGGCAAAGCATCGCAAGTCCGCTATGCCGGGATGCTTACCGACCACGACGCGCTGAAGGCCTATTTGGCGCAGCTCTCCTCCGTCAGCGCGGCCACTTTCGACGGCTACAGCAGGCCCCAGCAAATGGCGTTTTTGATAAATGCCTACAACGCGTTCACGGTGGAGTTGATCCTTACCAAATACCCCAAGCTGGAATCGATTCGCGACTTGGGCAACATGATCACCAAGCCGTGGGACATCAAGAACATCCCGCTGTTGGGCACCACCCTGACGCTCGACGACATCGAGCACAAAAACCTGCGGGCCAAAGGGCGTTTTGACGACCCGCGAATTCACTTTGCGCTGAATTGCGCCAGCATTGGTTGCCCCATGCTGCGCGAAGAAGCCTTTGTGGCCGAGCGCTTGGAAGCGCAGCTTGATGAACAAACGCTGCGCTTTATGTCCGACCGCAGCCGCAACCGTTTCACTGCCAGCAGTGGCAAGTTGGAGGTCAGCAAAATTTTCGATTGGTACGGCGGTGATTTCAAGCAAGGCTACAAAGGCATTGCCTCATTGCCTGCCTTCGCGGCCAGGTATGCGAATCAATTGGCCGATTCCCCCGCTGACCGCGAACGCATCAAAGCGCAAGACGCTTCAGTGAGCTTTTTAAGCTACGACTGGAAGCTCAACGATGCGCGTTGATCGTCACTCGGCGATGCGCGTTGATCGTCAATCCGCAATGCGCGTTGAAGCCCACACTTTTCAGAACGTGCCCGGATAACTGCCGCCGTCCATCAACACGTTTTGCCCGGTGATGTAGCCCGCGTGCACGCTGCATAAAAACGCGCACATCGCACCAAATTCCTCGGCGCTGCCGAAGCGGCGCGCAGGAATGGTGGCTTGCCTTGCGGCGATGGCGGTTTCAGGGTCGCGGCCCGCTTTCGCAGCACCTGCACGCAGCGTGGTTTGCAAGCGTTCGGTGTCAAACGCGCCGGGCAACAGGCCGTTGATGGTCACGCCTTGCGCGGCAATCGAACTGCGTGCCAAGCCCGCCACAAAACCGGTCAGGCCGCTGCGCGCTCCGTTGCTCAAACCCAGCACGTCGATGGGCGCTTTCACTGCGCCGGAGGTGATGTTGACGATGCGGCCAAAACCACGCGCGGCCATGCCGTCGACCACCGACTTGATGAGCTCGATGGGTGTGAGCATGTTGGCGTCCAGTGCTTTCAGCCACACCTCTCGGTCCCACTGCCGGAAGTCGCCCGGCGGCGGGCCACCGGCGTTGTTGATGAGGATGTCAACTTGCGGGCACGCGGCCAGCGCTGCGGCGCGGCCTTCGGCGGTGGTGATGTCGCCGGCCACGGTGCAAACCTCACCTGCGCCGGGAATGTTTCGCAGCGCGGCGGCGGTTGCTTGCAAAGCGTCAACGCCGCGCGCGGTGATCACCACGTTCACGCCTTCGGCTACCAGCGCCGCCGCGCAGCCTTTGCCCAAGCCTTTGCTGGCTGCGCAGACGAGTGCCCATTTGTTTTGGATGTTCAAGTTCATGTTGTGTCGCGCTTTTCGCTATGAAGTGAGTCGGCTGATTTTGCAGGCAGCCCGCGCGAGCTCCTTCACCCGCGTTCAGCCCGCCTTCACGCCCAGCTTGAACGCGATCATGGCGCGCAGCTTGTTCGGCACCACGGGCTTGATGAGCAGGTGGAAATCGAGGTCTTGCGCCTCTTGCTCGTGGCCAGTCATGGTGCTGCCGGTGACAACGATAGACGGAATTTTTTGTTTGAAATGAGCGCGCAGGGCAGTAATGACTTCCACGCCCGTGTGGCCGTCTTCCAAGCGGAAATCAACGATCAACAAGTCAGGTTTGACTTGTGAGGCATCGACGCTGTGAGCCCATGCCAAACAGGCTGACACGCTGCTGAAAGAGGCCAAGCTGGCACCCCAACTTCTCAGCACGGCTTCCAAGCCGGCCAAGACGGCGGGTTCGTCTTCCACCACCACGATCAAGCGGTTTTGCAGCGTCAGGTTGACAGCCGATTTGGGGCCCAGAGTCGGCATGACTTGTCGCGCCGCCTTGCCTACCGGAAGCTCCAAGCTGATGACCGTTCCGCGGCCAAGCTGCGACTGCAACTTCAGCGGCGCGTGCAGCAAATCGGCCAAGCGTTTGACGATGGCCAAGCCCAGGCCCAAACCCTTGCGATCGTGTGCGGCGGTTTTCTTCACGCCGGGTACTTGGTAGAACTCTTCAAACACGCGTGTCTGTTGTTCTTCGCTGATGCCCGTCCCGCTGTCCCACACTTGCAGCAGCACGCCGTCGCCCCGACGGCGGCAACTGACCAGCACGGTGCCGTCCACTGTGTAGCGAATGGCGTTGGACACCAGGTTGCGCAAAATCCGCTCCACCAGCAGCGGGTCGGCGTGCACCATGTGCTGCCCGCCACGCAAGCGCAGCGCCAGGCCTTTCTCGAACGCCACCGGCTCAAAGTGCAAGCGCAACTTGCGGAGGATGTCGCTCATCGCAAAGTGTTCAAGGTTCACGTCGACGCCGCCGCTGTCGATTCGGGTGATGTCCAGCAACTCAGAAAAAAGTCCTTCCAACGCATCGACCGATTCATTGATGCTGTTGACCAAGTGCGCCACTTCGGTGTCGTGATTTTTTTGTCGCAGCGCCTCGGCAAACAGGCCCATGGCGTGCAGCGGTTGGCGCAGATCGTGGCTGGCGGCGGTGAAGAATTGGGTCTTGGCTCGGTTGGCGACTTCGGCCACGACGCGAGCGTTGTCAGCTTCAACGCGTGCGTCGTCGGCTTCCGCACGCGCATCTTCTGCGGCGCGTTTTTCAACTTGCAACTGAGCGGTCAGGCTGTCGCCCAGCAGCTTCAAATCAATGGCGCGGCGCAAGGCCTGGCGGTAGCTTCGCGCCAGCACGGTGGTCAATGCAAACACCAACATCAAAATGCCTGCCAATTCGTAACCGTAGTTCGTTCCCTCGCTGGCGATGCGGGCCGCCATGGGTAAAAAGCACAGCGCACCGAAAGCCAAAAACACGGCCGGTTGCGTGGCCAACACCGGCACTACCGCCACCGACAAGGTGTAGATGGTGATGATCAAACCCACTTGCTGAATGCTCTGACCGCCAGGGTAGAAAACCCAGGCCGTGGCACCCCACATGGCGGCGGACGACAGCGTGCCCAGGTTCCAGGCGCGTCGCCACCCAGCCCACTGTTGCTCGGTCGCGGGTTGGCTGCGTTTAAAGCGTTGGCCCAGCGCCACCCGCGTGAGCAACATCAGGGCAAAGGCCCCAAGCCACAGCGACATCACGCGCGTCGAATTGACACTCCAAAACAGCACTGTGATGACGCTCATGCCCGCCACATTGCCTGCCAAGGAAGCGGGCAAATAGTCAAACGCACCGCGCACTTCTTCGGCCAAGCGGGCCAAGCGTCGCTCTGCGGTGTTTTGCCCGGTCGGCAAGTCGTTCAGCCCCGACACAGCCACAGGCTTTCGGGCCGCCGCAGTCAACCGGTTTTGCTCCATGCGACCACGCCGCGCGGTGTGTGCGCCATCTGGCTCACGGCCAGCACGGCTTGCGTGCGCGAGCTGACTTTCAAAGCCCGCAGCACGGCGGCCACATGGTCTTTGACGGTGTCTACCGACAGGCTCAAGTCACGCGCGATCAGCTTGTTGGGTTTGCCCTGCAGCAGCAAGCCCAGAACTTCGTTTTGCCGCGGCGTCAGACCCAATGTGCTCAAGTCAAGCGGCGTTTGAAAGTGGCTGCTCTGGGCCGAATCGCGCACCTGGTTCAGCTCAGTGGGCGGATGTTGAAGGTCGCCGACGACATCCGCACGCTCGAAGCCCATGGCCATGGGTGGCACGTAAATGCCGCCCGACATCACCAAGTGCAAGGCTTCAAACAAGGTGGCGTTGGAAGCACGTTTCGGCACAAACCCCATCGCTCCCAAATCAATGGAGCGGATCACGTCGCTGGAGCGGTCGCTGGCTGATACCACCACCACCGGAAGGGCGGGGTAGGCAGCGCGGAACTCCACCAACACGTCGAAGCCGTCGGCGTCACCGAGCTGCAGATCCAACAACACCAAGTCAAAATCAGAGTCCGTGATGAGCAATTCACGCGCCTGGCGAGCGGTGCTGGAGCACACCACATTCACATGCTCACCCAAGCCTTGGATGATGGTTTGCAGCGCGGACAAGATCAACGGATGGTCGTCGATCAGCAAAACTTTCATGCCAGGCTCCCGGAGTGCTTGAAGGTGCGCAGGCTTGCGCTTCTTGCGTTGCATCGTATGCCAAGCAGCCTTTGACGAGCTTCCCCGATTTAAGGGATGCGACGCTCCTGGGGTGTGCCTTGTTTGGCAAAAACCGCTGGTTGGGCAGCGCCTTTGAGCGCAGTTGAAGCGGGTGCCGTGCTGGCAGCGCTCAGCAACTTGATCATTGGACTCTTGAGTTGCGTGGCGTAAGCCAGCACGGTTTTGCCGTTGTCCGCCGGCAGCACTTGCAGCGGGCTGGCGCCGCGAGCAATCAAGAAATTCAGCATGTCAGCTTGCGTCTCGGGCTGATCTAAAAACTGCGGCACCAGCACGCGGGCCAAGGGAAGCCACGGCAACTGGGTGCTTTTGGCGGGTGGCACGCTTTGCGCTAATTGAGGCCGCCGCGCCAACCACCATTCCAGCGCTTGCCAGTGGCTGGCACGCAATGCCGCCTCAAACCCCGACGGCAGCTTGCCGTCTTGCGCGGCGAGCGCGGCCTGAATGGTGTGGCCTTGCGCTTGCAGCGCCATGGCCAGCGTTGAATTCAAGTGGTCGGGATGCAACGCGCTCAAGGGGCTGAAGCTGAGCCCGCTCAGAGGCAGCTGGTCCTGCGCCATCCAGCGGTCGATCAAACGGTCCAAGCCCGCGCTGCGGCTGCTGGGGCAACTGAGCATGCGCAGCACATCGTGGTGAACCGCACGGCCATCGATTTGCGCCAAGCTGGTGAGGCTGCGAAGTGAGGCCGGCGTGGCGGCTTGAAAGTCAGGGCAAGCGTGGGCCTGCGCCAAATCGACCAGGGGCGATTGCTGGCAGTTTTGCAACCGCGCACCCTTTTGCAGAAGCTCGGTCATGACTGGCCAAAACTGCGGATCGCGCGCTGCCACGCTCAGTGGACACACACCGAAGCCCACGTATTCAACGTCGGCCGCTTTGATGCTGCCGGGCACAAAACTACCGCAGCGTTCGGCCAGCGCGCGCTGGACAGAGTTCAGTTGTATGCAGGGAACTGGATCGCCTTCGGTGATTGTTTGGTGAACGTGTTTGGCGATGGCCCAGGTGATGCTGGTGTCAGTGGCCAGACCTGCAGCGCTGATGACAAGGCTGGTGGTGGTGCAAGCGCTCAGACTGAGCGTGCACAGCAGCATCCACGCGAAGTGGACGAACCGGACGCGAGCCAACAACCCATTCAAGACACTCGAATTCAACGCTTCACTCCAACAATCCCGATGCCAATCAAAGGCGGGAACCTCATTCGAGTTTGAATCGACCCTTGCTATTTCAACGCGAGAAATAGAGGGTCAAACCTGCCCGTGTAAGCAAACCTCAGCATGTGCAACTGCGCTTGTGAAAGAAATCGTCAAAGAATCTGACAAGCCTCCTCAAACGACAAGCGCGGGCTGCGCGCGAACAGCGCCGCAGGTACCCCGTGGCCCAAGTTGCAAATAAAGTTGGTTTTGACCGGCGTGCCGGCCCAAAAAGCTGCGTCCACTTTGGCGGCATCAAAGCCGCTCATAGGCCCGCAGTCCAAACCCAAAGCGCGCGCGGCCACCATCAAGTAAGCGCCTTGCAAGCTGGAATTTCGAAAGGCGGTGGCGTCAATCATGGGCTGATTTCCGACAAACCACGCCTTTGCATCGGCATGCGGAAAAAGCTGGGGAAGCTTGTCGAAAAACTGCATGTCCATGCCGACGATGGCGGTGACCGGCGCACTGCGCGTCTTGTCGACGTTGCCCGAGCCCATGCATTCCAGCAGCTTGGCTTTGGCCTCGGGGCTGCTGATGAAAATCAAACGCGCCGGGCTGCAATTGGCCGAGGTGGGGCCCCACTTCATCATTTCGTACAGCTCGCGCAGGCTGGCCTCGGGCACGGGTTGTTCCGTGAAGGCGTTGTGAGTGCGGGCGTGGTCAAAGATTTGTTCGGTAGTGATGTTCATGCAGGCAGTCGTGGGGGAGGGAAAGGGTATACAAAAGGAAGAGAATTTCGCATGTTTACACCTTCTCAGAACGACGTGCGGTCATTCTTTTGCACCGCTTACCGCAAACACACAGACGCCGCGCCGCTCACGCCGTTAGAGGCTGTGGCGGCTGACTGGATCGCGCAGCACCCCGAGCATCACCGCGACCTGCAAAACGAGGCCGAGGCACTGGCGGCAGTGTTCGATATCGAAGGCGGCAAAACCAATCCGTTTCTGCATTTGTCGATGCACCTTTCAATCAGCGAACAGGTGAGCATCGACCAGCCGCGCGGCATCAAGGCCGCCTTCGAAGCCTTGCGTGCCAAGCTTGGCTCAGCACACGAAGCGCAGCACGAGGTGATGGAGTGTTTGGGCGACATGATGTGGATGTCGCAGCGCAGCGGCCTGCCGCCTGACGGCGAGAAATACATCGACTGCGTCAGGCGCCGGGCGAGCCGCTGAATTCGCCGGCAAAATAAAAAAAGCGCGAGGCCGTTGAAGGGCGTCGCGCTTTGATTCAGCTTTGGGTTGGCAGCAAGTTCTGGCTGCCTTCAGAACCCCATGCTGGCCAGCAAATCGTCCACCTCACTTTGACCGCTGACCACATCGGTGCGGCCTTGTGGCTCCACCACGGGGCCGTCGAGGGAATCGAAATCGGTGCGTTGCGTCACCTCGTGCGGCGCGGCTTGAATCAGCAACTTCACCAAACCGTCCTCCAGGTCTGAAGCCAAGGCAATCACGCGCGCCATGACCTGGCCGGTGAGGTCGTGGAAGTCTTGCGCCAGCATGATTTCCGTCAGTTGCTGGTTCACCCGTTCAGTGGCGGCTTCCATTTCGCCGACGAAATTCAACACCGCACCGGTGGCGACGGCGCGCACGGGATCCTTCAGCACCGCGGCGGCAATTTGACGGGTTTGTTCGTTGAGCGTGAAGTGCACTGCCTTGGCGCGGTCAACTGCGTTCAGCACTTTTTCAGCCGCCGCTGCTGACTTGTCGGCGATGTAATGCAAGCGGCTGCGTGCGTCGGGCAAGCCTTGCGCTGCGATCTGAAGCTTGGGCATGACGCCGAGTTGATTGAGCGCGTCATGCAATTGGCGCGTGATGGCGCCGAGCTGCTGAAACACCACGGCGGGCGGGGCTTCGGTGACGGCGTTCATGCCCGACAACGGCAAGTCATTCATTTTCATGGCGGTGGTCTCGTTGAGTCGTTCAAGCGGCCGCTGTGGCAGTGAGTTTGAGCATGATCTTCTGGACTTTTTCTTCCAGCGTGACCTTGGTGAAAGGCTTGACGATGTAGCCCGCAGCACCGTCTTGCGCGGCGCGAATGATGTCTTCCCTGCGCGCTTCGGCGGTCACCATCAACACCGGGATGTGCTTGAGGGTGTCGTCTTTTTTGATGGCTGACAACAACTCAAAGCCGTTCATCACCGGCATGTTGATGTCGCTGACGACAAAGTCGAACTTGCCGTTGCGCAGTGTCTGCAAAGCCACCAAACCGTCCTCGGCCTCTTCGGCATTGGCGTAGCCGGCTTCTTTCAGCAGGCCGCGCACGATGCGGCGCATGGTCGAGAAGTCATCGACGATTAAAAACTTCATGTCTGTGGAGGTGCTCATGGCAATCCTTGTGAATCAGCGGCGAACGGGTATGAGGGGTCTGAGTCTTATCGGGAAACGACGAACGGAGTTGAGGGTGGCCCGGCGGCCACAGGAAGATTTTTTGTACTGTCGTTCGGGTCTGGCACCGCAGAGCCGGGCACAGAGACATCGGGAGCTTCTGCGAAGGTGCGCAACACACGGTCTTCGGCGTCGCGGTTCATCACGATGATGCTGATGCGTCGGTTGCTGGGGCTGAGCGGGTCGTCTCGCTCGAACAGCGAACTGGCCGCCAAGCCTTGCACACGCAACATGCGGGCATCAGGCAACCCACCCGCCACCAGCTCACGGCGCGAGGCGTTGGCGCGGTCGCTGGACAGCTCCCAGTTCCCATACGCTTGAACTTTAGAACCCAAACCGCTGCGGTTGCCTGCGAACGCGGCTGCGTCGGTATGACCTTCCATGGTCAATCGGTTGGGCACCTCGATGAGCACCTCGGCAATCTGACGCAGCAGGTCGCGCATGTAGGGCTTCACCACCGCGCTGCCGCTGTCAAACATGGGGCGGTTTTGGTCGTCCACGATTTGGATGCGCAAGCCGTCGGGTGTCATGTCCAAACGAATTTGCGAGCTCATGGCGGCCAGCTTGGGGTTGGACGCGAGCACGTCCTCCACCTTCTTTTTCAGCTCGTCCAGGCGCGCGGCTTCAGCGCGGCGCTGCTCGGCTTTCAATGCTTTGAGGTTGATGGTGCGGCGCTCGGCTTCGGTTTCGCCGCGTTTGACTTGGCCTTCGGTGCGGGTGAAGTCCTGGCCACCGCCTTTGATGACGTGAGATGAATCACCGGCCCCGCTGCCGCCTTGCATGGCCACTTTCATGGGCGATGCAAAGTAGTCGGAAATTCCTTTGCGGTCGCCGTCGGTGGTGGAGCCCAGCAGCCACATCAACAAGAAGAAAGCCATCATCGCCGTCACGAAGTCGGCATAGGCAATTTTCCAAGCGCCACCGTGGGCGGCGTGACCGCCCTTTTTGATGCGTTTGATGATGATGGGTTGCAGCTTTTTGGCATCACCGGCCATGACGTGCTCCCATCAAGAGGCGTTTAGAGATTCGGAGAGAACGAAATAACCCGTTCGCGCTGAGCTTGTATTTCCGACCGTCCTGAGCCCGTGTTTCCGACCGTCCTGAGCCTGTCGAAGGAAGGCAGTGCCGGGTCATCACTTTTTGCCTTTGACGTGGCTCTCTAGCTCACTGAAAGTCGGCCGATCACCGGAATACAAAACCTTGCGCCCAAACTCCACCGCCACTTGCGGTGCGTAGCCCTGCATGCTGGCCAAGAGCGTGGTCTTGATGCACTGCAACTCCTTCGAGCCGTCTTCCACTTTTTGTTCCAGCAAGCCACCCAGCGGCTCCACAAAACCGTAGGCCAACAAAATGCCCAAGAAAGTGCCGACCAAGGCCGAACCAATCATGCCGCCCAGCACCGCGGGTGGCTGACCTACCGAGCCCATGGTGTTGACCACGCCCAGCACCGCAGCCACGATGCCGAAAGCGGGCAGGCCGCCGGCCAAGCGCGCAATCGCCGCCACCGCGGCGTGCTCTTCGTTGTGGTGGGTTTCAATTTCGCTGTCCATCAGGCTTTCGATCTCGTGCGCGTTCAAATTGCCCGACACCATCATGCGCAGGTAGTCGGTGATGAACTCGACCACATGGTGGTCACTGCCCACCACCGAGTACTTTTTGAAGATGGCCGAGTTGGCCGGGTCTTCCACATCGTTCTCAATGGCCATCAGCCCTTCCTTGCGGGCCTTTTGCAAGATGTCGTACATCAGCGCCATCAATTCCATGTAGCGCGCTTTGCTGTACTTGCTGCCTTTGAAGCACTTGGCCACACCTGCGATGGAGGCTTTGACGACCTTCATCTGGTTGTTCGCCAGAAACGCTCCGCCCGCCGCACCAAAGATGGTGATCAGCTCAAAAGGCAATGCCTTCAAGATCACGCCAATGTTGCCGCCGTGAACGATGTAGACGCCGAAGATGCACACCAGGGCAATGCCCCAGCCAACAAGAACGAACATGGTCAGTAGACCTCCATCTGTGAGCGCGCTGTGTGCGCTGCTCTGCTCACGTTCTTATCGGCAGGTGGGGTGACGGCTTGAATGAGAACTGCGGTGTGGCGGCTGTGCTTTTCCGACCGCAGCTTGATTCGTTGGGCCGCCCACCCGCGCAGCTCACCACACAAGGGCCATTGGCTTGAGCGCTGGCTCGGGAGCGTTGGCGCTTTCAGCGCGGCCCGAATCGCTGAGCGTCCAGAACTTTGCCCGCAGCCCTGGAATGGTCTGTGCTGACACCGGGCGACTGAAATAAAAGCCTTGCAGCGTGTCGCAGGCCAGCTCCTTCAGGAGCCGGGCTTGTTCAACCGTCTCAACCCCTTCTGCGGTCACGCGCATGCCCAGGGCGCTGGCCATGGCAAGCACGGCACGAACGATGGCTTGGCTCTCGCCGCCGTCCAGCAGACCCGCCACAAAACACTTGTCGATCTTGATGTGGCTGATGGGCATGCGGGTCAGGTAGGCCAGCGAGGAATAGCCGGTGCCGAAGTCATCCAGCGCGATGTGCACACCGGCAGCTCGCAAGGCGTGCAAGGCGGCTTGCGTGGACACGGTGTTTTCCATCAAGGCACCTTCGGTGACTTCTAACTCCAGCAGTTCGGGTGCCAAGCCGGATTGCGCCACCGCGTCCATCACCAATGTTGGAAGTTCAGGGTTGCTGAATTGGATGGGTGACAGGTTGACCGCGACGCGCAGCGGCGGACCATTCTGGTTCCAGCGCGCCGCGTCGGCACAGGCCGTGCGCAGCACCCACAGGCCGATGCGCTCAATCAGGCCGCTTTCTTCTGCGAGCGGAATGAATTCGAGCGGCGACACCAAACCGCGCGTCGGATGGTTCCAGCGCAGCAGCGCTTCAACTGCGCAGATCCTGCCCGTGGCGGTGTCAATCTGCGGCTGGTAGAGGAGATGAAATTGCTCATGCTGAAGCGCCGAACGCAGGCCGGCTTCGAGTTCCAGGCGGTTCAGAATTTCGGTGGTCAACGATGCGCTGTAAAGCTGCGCGTTGTCGCGGCCCGACGCCTTGGCGTGGTACATGGCGGTGTCAGCGTGTTTGAGCAGCGTGGCACCGTTGCAGCCGTCTTGCGGGTACACCGCAATGCCAATGCTGGTGGTCAGGGTCACTTCGCGCCCCTCCAGAACAAACGGCCTGCGCATCAGGCCGCCCATGCGCCGTGCGACGGCGGCGGCGTCTTCGGCGCAGTCGATGCTCAGCACCAGAGCAGTGAATTCGTCGCCGCCCAAGCGGGCGAGGTCGACCGTGCCGCTGCTGACCTCATTTTCCAGCGGCATTGGGCGCGAAAGCACGTCGGACGGCCGCAGACCCTCGCGCAGCCGCTCGGCCGCCAATTGAAGCAGCAGGTCGCCTGCGGCGTGGCCCATCGAGTCGTTGATGTTCTTGAAGCCGTCCAGGTCCATGAACAAGATGGCCAGTTTTTCGCTGTGCTTCGCGGCGCTGCTGACTTCGCGGTCAACGCGCTCCAGAAACGCCAGCCGGTTGGGCAGGCCGGTCAGGCTGTCGACGTAGGCCAGGCGGGCAAGGCCGGCCTCGGCGGTCTTGCGTTCGGTGATGTCGCGCGACAAAACAATGAACCGGGCCTTCTCGCCGGGCGCGGCGGCCTTGCTGGCCACCGACAGTTCGAACCACTTAATTCCGTCCGGCAACAACAACTCGAACTGCGCCCCGCTCGAAGATCCGTGTTCATGCGCGGCTCGCAGGGAGGCCAGGCAAGCCTCAGCCGCCGCCGCAGGCAGGATGTCGGTCACGGTCTTGCCAAGGAAGGTTTCGGCCGGGGCGTGCAGCAACCGCGCGTCTGGTGCGCGGTAGTCGATGTAGCGGCCGTCGATATCAAGTTCGAACAGCAGGTCGGGGATGGCGTTCAAGATGGCCGCATTGCGCGCCTCGGCGGCACGCAGGTCGAGCAGGGCTTGCTGACCTCGAAACAGGTAACGCACGCGGTGGCCGATGAGCGCCCAGTTGACGGGCTTGGCAATGAAGTCGGTGGCGCCGTGCTGGTAGGCGGTCTCGACCGACGCCACATCGTCCATGCCGGTGACCATGACGATGGGCAGCAAGGGGCCGGCCTCGGCACGCAGAACGGCACAAACCTCGTGCCCGCTCAGGTCGGGCATTTCGACGTCGAGCATCACCAGGTCGCAGGGTTCGGCGCGAAATTGCCTCAGCGCGTCTTCACCGCCCTCGGCCAGACGCACTTCGAAGCCGGCCTTGCGCAAAGCCGCACGCATGACCAGACGGGCATCGGCGTCGTCATCGACTATCAGGATGGTGCGCCGCTTGTCGGTCATGCGACCTCCAGCAGCAGTTCGCTCAGTTCCAGCACGGCCCGTTGGTGCTCACGCCGGGTCTGCTCCAGCAGGCAGCGCGCATCGTCGATCCGCGCTTCGCGTGCGCACTTCTCAAGTTCGCGGTAGCAGCCGGCCAGCGCCTCGGCGCCCAAGTTGGCAGCGCTGGACTTCAGCGAATGGGCGGCCTGACTCAAGGCCTTGGCGTTGCCATCGGCCAGCGCGGCGGCCACCCGCGCGAGGTTGTCGTCGGCCGACTTCAAAAACGAGGTCACCAACTGCGAGACCAATTCGGTGCTGCCGGGCTCGTCGAGTTCGCGCAGCGAGTCGATGGCGGCCATGTTGATGGCCGCCTTGGCGACGGCGGCGGTCGAGACAAGCACCGCAGCGAGCGGCTGCGGGCTCATCTGACGCCGCGGCTGCGGCTGCGGCTGCGCCGGTTGCAAAGGCGGCTGCGCCAGCTGGCGCGTGAGCGCAGCCTCACCGTGCAGCCAGCCCGCCAAGGTGGCGTGCAGCGCTGCCAGCGTGTAGGGCTTGGCGAGGAAGCCGTTCATCCCGGCGTCCAGGCAAAGCTGTTCGTCGCCCTGCATGGCGTTGGCCGTCAGCGCCACGATGGGCAGGTGGGTGCCACGGCCCTGCGGAAGATTGCGGATCGCTGCGGTGGCCTCGTAGCCGTCCATCACCGGCATTTGGCAATCCATCAGCACGAGGTCGAAATTAGTGGCGCGCACCCGGTCGACGGCCTGCGCACCATCACCGGCCACCTGGTATTGCAGACCGAGCTTGGTCAGCATCGCCTTGGCCACACCTTGGTTGATGGGGTTGTCTTCGACCAGCAGCACCAGGCCCTGCAAGGCGCTGAACAACGCATCGGGCAGAGGTCGCGGCGCGGGGTCGACCAAGACAGCGCGCAGCACGCCGGTGACCGCATTCAACAGGTCGGCGCGTCGCACCGGCTTGTTCAGGTAACGCAAAATGCCGGCCTGTGCGCGGGCGTGTGGATCTGCGCTGATGTAGGTCGAACTCAACATGATCAGCCGGGTGCGCAACAGCGCCGGTTGAGCCTGGATGTGGCGGGCGAGTTCCAAGCCGTCCATGCCCGGCATGTGCATGTCCAGCACGGCCAGGTCGAACGGGCGACCTTCGCGCACCGCGTCGGCCATCGCCCTCAGTGCCTGTGCGCCACCTTCGACGCAGTGCACCCGCATGTGCCATCCCTGCAACTGCTGTCGCAGGATGTCGCGGTTGGTTTGGTTGTCGTCCACCACCAACACGCGCACGTCTGTCAGCGCTGCCGGGGTCAATGGCACCAGCGCTGTCTCGCGAGCCAGCGGCAAGCGCAGGTCGACGATGAACTTCGAGCCTTGACCTGGCACGCTTTCGACGCGGATGCTGCCGCCCATCAGGTTCAGCAAGCGCCGGCAAATCGCCAAGCCCAGGCCGGTGCCGCCGTAGCGCCGCGTCGTCGAGCTGTCGGCCTGTGAAAAGTGTTCGAAGATTTTTTGCACGGCCTGCGGCGCGATGCCGATGCCGGTGTCTTCGACGCTGATGCGCACGTCGGCTTCGGAGTCGGTTTGCTTCATCAGGGTGACGCGAACGACCACCTCGCCTTCCTCGGTGAACTTGATCGCATTGCCCAGCAGGTTCGAGACCACCTGGCGCAGGCGGAACGGGTCGCCCCGAAAGGCCAATGGCGCGTCGTGGGGGTTGAATTGCACCGCCAGTTCGAGGCCTTTGGCTTCGGCCGGCTGCGCCACCATCGCCAGCGCTTCCTCGACCGCGTCGGCCAGACTGAAGTCCACCGCTTCCAGTTCCAGATGCCCGCTTTCGATTTTCGAGAAGTCCAGGATGTCGTTGATGACGCCCAGCAAATGGCGCCCCGATGTTTGCACCGCTTCGGCCCAGACGCGCTGCGTGGGTTGCAGTTCGCTGTCGATGAGCAGTTCGTTCATGCCCAACACGCCGTTCATCGGCGTGCGGATCTCGTGGCTCATCGTGGCCAGGAACTCGCTCTTGGCCTGGCTCGCGGCTTCGGCCACCTCTACTGCGTGCTGGAGCTGCTGGGTGCGCGCGGCCACTTCCTCTTCCAGATGGTCGCGGTGGGTGGCCAGGCGGGTGTCACGCTCGTGAATTTGTTCGAGCATGGCGTTGAAGCCGTTGCCCAGGGTGTTGAGTTCGGCAACGCGGGCGCGCCGCGCGCGCACGCTGAAGTCGCCCTCTTCCGACACGCGGTCCATCAGCTTGTTCAGGCTGGACAAGGGCCGCAGCACCGACGCGTTCAAGCGGCGCAGCAGGATGCGGTTGGCCATCAGGGCCAGCAGCGCCGCCAACCCGGTGGCGGCCACTTGCCAGCCGGTCTGTCGGTACAGGCCGGCCAGTCCGACCCGCAGCACCAACCGCCCTGCCGCGCCGGGGGCGGTCTTCACCAACTGCCCCACCACCAAGTAGGTCGGCTTCAGCAGCAAATCGCCCGCAGCGCAGGCGGCCGCTCGCTGTCCCGTTGGTAAAAGGAAAACAAATGGCCGTTCTGGTCGTACAGAGCGGTGACCTCGATGTCGGGCGCGTTGCGCAGCGACTGCAACAGCTCGCCGGCGGCTTTTTTGTCGCTGAATGCCAGCGCCGCAGACGCGTTCTCGGCCAGCACGCGTGCCTGGATCTGGCTGGCCTCAATGAGTGACAGCAGACCCAGACCAAAACTGCTGAGAACCACCACCAGCGCGACGATACCCACGGCGGCGCCGAGCGCCATGTGGTTGATGCGGCGCAACAGCTCGCCGAGTGCAATTGTGGGTTTCATGCGGTGGGTGTCATGTTGTGGGGTTCCATTTCTTGGGCTTCATTGCTGAACTTCGGTCGCCAAGCGCAGCAGCTTGGAGCTCAGATCCAGACCCGCATCGCGAGCGGCCTGCAGGTTGGCCTCGAACGTGACCTTGCCCTGCACCATGTTCATGTTCAGCACCGCACCACGCCTCATGGCACCGCTGCTGTCTGCCACCGTCAGCACCGGCCGCCGTTGCAGGTTTTCCAGCACGCGCGGCAGGCCGTCTACGGCCGAGGCAGCGATGAACACGACCTGGCAGTCCTTCAGCGGCTCGCCAGCGCCCTTGCGAGACACCGCGATCTTCCGGCCGGCAGCGGCCTTGCCCTGCAAGCCGTCGATCTCGGCACCAAACGGGTCGGCTCCGACGATGCACAAGTTCAGCGTGCTGCCCGTTGCGGCCGGCCACTCGGTGTAGGCAATGAAGTTGTAGACGAAGGCGGCCTTGAGCCTGTATTCGGGCAGTTCTTCGCTGCGCGCCGGCGCGCTGAACGACAACAGCCCGAGCAGGCTCAGGGCCCAAAGAAACAGGTGGCGATCAGGCCTCACGACGCTGCTCCCAGTGGGTCTTCACGACCGGTGCCAGCGCCGCGTTCGCCACCTTTGCCGCGCTGCCCAGTGAGGTGCTTCGCTGCGTGACTTGCAATTGCAGCAGGCGCTCCAGCGGCATGCGCAGCAATGCATCCACGCTGTAGGGATGCACGGCCCCTGGCACGGTCAACGCGGCGGCCATCAAACCCGGGGCAAAGCGCGCTCGCCAACGTCGCGCGCACGGCACGCTGGTGGTCATGTGTTGAACGGAGTGCACGGCGACGCCTCAGAACCGCAAACCGGCTTTGACGCGCACGCTGCGGCCGTCTTGTTCCAGCGCGTTTTGCCAGCTGTTGTGCGAAAGCGGCTGTGCATAGCGTTTGTCGAACAGGTTGTAGATGCCCACCGACACATCCAAGCCCTTGGCCAGCGCCGTGGTGCTGAGATGCAGGTTGGACACGGCGTAGCCGCTGATGTCAGTGCCGTCCCGGCTCAGCCGTTGGCTGTCGTAATGCAGCTCGTAGCCGGCCCGCAGGCCAGCCCAGGGCAAGGGTGCCGACAAATTGAGCTTGCCCAGCAGTTGGGGCGAATTGAGCAGGCGTGCACCGCCACCGTAGCGGACGTTTTGCGCAGACAGGCTGCCTCGCAGGCGCGCACCGGATGCCCAAGCCTTGTCGGCCGACAACTCCAGGCCGCGAGCGTTCACCTTTTCGCCCGACTGGTACTGCGCCAGACCGCTGACCGGGTCGATGCCCAGCGTGACGAGGTTGTGCATGTTCCATTGGTAGGCCGCCGCGCGCACGGTCAGGTCCTGCCCGATGCGGTGGTCTGCCACCAGTTCCAGCGTGTCGATGCTTTCGCCGTTGAGCGCCGGGTTGCCGACCTGCCCCACGACGTCGCTGTAGTCGCGCTCAAACGCGTTGGGTGCCCGATGGGCCCTGCCGTACAAGGCCTTGAAGGTGGTGCCCGGTGCCGCCTGCCAAATCAGCGCGGCACGCGGGCTGGCCTTTGACCCGGTCGCGTTTTTGCGGTCAACGCGCAGCCCGAGGGTTGCGCTCAGAGATTCGTTGATGCGCCATTCGTCCTGCGCAAACAGGCCAACGCGGAAGCCCGGGCTGCGAATCAGCAAATCGTTGGCGGGGTTCGCGAGGTCTTGCACCACCTGGTCGGAGCGCGCGTTGTCCTGGGCTTCAAGGCCGACCATCATCTTGTGATTGACCAGGGCGGTGCTGAGCAAACGCAGTTCCAAGCCGCGCCACTGCGACACCGTTTTGAAGGCGTACACGGTGGTGTAACTCAGGTCGCTGGTGTAGACCTGTTCGCCGGCGAACAGGCGCGCCGACACCTGCACGGTGTCGTCCGCGAAGCGGTCCTGGTACTGCAGTTGGCTCACGGCGTATTTGTCGCGTTGGAATTGCCCCGCCACCAGGGGGTCCGACCGGTACAAACCCGTCGGGTCGTTTTTGCGGCGGTCGCCGTAGACGTGCTCGAACGACCAAGCGCCCCTGGCGACGCGCCCGAAGAACTGCTGCACGCGCTCGCCGTCCAATCCGGCAGCGATGCCCGATACGTTGGCGCTGCCGAAGTCGATGAAGCGGTCTTCGCCGCGCGAACGCACGCCCGATACCGACACCAGCGCATCCAGCCCGCTGTCGAACTTTTTACCCCAGCTCGCGCGGCCCTCGCGCGTGGCCTGCGGGCTTTGATACGCCGCAGCAACTTCTGAGCCGTTGAGGCTGGCACCGTCGCGCGTGACCACGTTGACGACGCCGAACATTGCGTTCTGCCCGTACACCGCGCCGCCCGGGCCGGGGATGTATTCAATGCGCTCAATGAGGTCCATGTCCAGCGGGAGCTGTCGCCCGAACGGGCCGGCGTCGTAGGTTGGATCGTTGAAGCGGTTGCCGTTGATGGTCACCAGCATGCGCGTGTTGTAGTCGCCGGGCAGGCCAAAGCCGCGGGCACCGATGTAAGCGTACTGCCGGTCGTAGCTGCTGTGCACGCCCGGCAAGCTGGCCAGCGCTTCTTCCAGCGTGCGCCAGCCGAAGGCCTTGATTTCCTGGCGCGTGACGACGCTGACGGCCGCAGCAACTTCGTTTTGCTTTTGCTCGTATTTGGATGCCCCGACCACGCTGATGTCGAGCAATTGCTCCAGGCTCAAGGTGGTGAGGTCTGCCGGCTGCGCCGCGTGCGCCGGGAATGCAGCCGTCAGCGCCACGTACAGCAGCGCGGGTCCAACCGTGCGCCTGGCAAATGGCACAGCAAGCCTGCGCGTGGCAAAAAAAGGAAGAAGGATCATTTTGAGACTGCTAGGGGCCTTCTAGCGAAGGCGGATTGAAAGCACAGGGTGCAGGCACACACTGAACTCGCGGATGTATGGATATCGACCGCTTCACGGCACGCTTGAGGAAAAGGCTCGGCGCCATAAAAAGAGCGGGCACAAGGCCAGGTGAAATAAAAAGAGCGGGCACAAGGCCAGGTGAAATAAAAAGAGCGGGCACAAGGCCCGCTCGAAGACACCCCAGGGTGCCAGGAGGAGAACAACGGTGATCAGTCAGTCAATTTGAAATTCAGTGCATCTGAATGCCGCCCACTGCCTTGCCTTTTCCGGCGCGCGCAGGTGGGTTGCACAGGCCGCACACATAGTGCTTGGCAATTTCGTGCGGGTGGGTCACGAAGTGGCCGCCGCACTTGGAGCATTTGGTCATGGTCAACATGCCGTTGTCGACAAACTTCACCAAGCGCCATGCGCGGGTAACGGACAACAGCGCTTCCAGGCCTTGTGCCGTGGTCTGTTCGGTGTAAAGCTGATAAGCCTTGATGACGGTGTCGATCTCGTCCATCTCGGCCACCTTGTTCAGGTACTCATGGATGTTGAGGAACAGCGAGGCGTGGATGTTGGGCTGCCACGTCATGAACCAGTCGGTGGAGAAGGGCAACTGGCCTTTGCTCGGCGACTTGCCGGCCACTTCTTTGTACAAACGCAGCAGGCGTTCATAGCTCAGGTCGGTTTCTGATTCGAGCACTTGCAAGCGAGCACCCAAATTGATGAGGGTGACAGCACGATTGATCTGCTTGGCTTCGGTGAGTATGCTTTTGACACGCATTTAATTTGCTCCTGGCTTGACTGGTTTAGATGTTTGAACGGTGGTGTTCGGCGAGAGATGAGACACCGCCGGGCCGCCCCAAGGTGGTTCGTCACCCCTCGGGGGTGCTCGTAAGGCACCCCTCGGGGGTGCTCGTAAGGCACCCCTCGGGGGTGCTCGTAAGCCACCCCTCGGGGGTGGCGCGGTACCCCGCGCCGGGGCTCTCATTCACGCAGCTTCTTGGTGGCGACCGGCCATCAGAATGCTGGCGTGCAAGCGACTGGTCGTGTCGTTCGCAGCACCCTTGCCGTGGTTGGTCAGCAAGCCCCAGACCAAGTCGTCGTCCATGCGGAAGCGGCACAGCAGCGTGTTGCCTGACGCAATCTTCATCATCTGTGCGGGCGTCAGCAGTGCGATCAACGCGGCGGTGTCTTCGCTGACACCCAATCGGTAGAGCGCTTGGTCCCGGTCGGTACGGATCAGGCTTTGCGCCAACATCAAGTACGACAAGTTGGCTTCACGGATTTCGGTCAACATTTGATCTGCGTTCATGGTCTGCTCCGGGCTGTTGAGGGTTGGCGGTTGTTCGGTGTTGCCTGACACCAGCTTGCTTGCGCTGTTTGCTGGATGTCTCAACGTGAAGCGAATTGTGAAGACGACATCAGGGCTGGAACATCAGGCCATCTCTACCGCTGAAGTCCATGTTCTTCTGTGGCG
>JANPNT010000402.1:0-2922 GCA_031427655.1 Burkholderiales bacterium | reverse complement strand
GCGCCCATTGCACCCAGCCCGGCAGCATCCAATGAACGCCGAACGGCATGGCCAACATCGGCAGCACCAAGGGCAAGGACAGCACAGCCGCGAGCACCACTTGCCAGCCTTCGCGCGCGCTGGCGGCCTGCTTGGCGTGCTCGGCGCGGCTTGACGCTTGGGTGTCGGGCGCGCCATTGCGCGGCGTGGCTGCGTAGCCTGCACGCTGCACCGCGTTGATGACCGCGGCAACGAGAGTCGGCTCATCGCCTGTGCTGACCACCGTGGCCGTTTGGGTGGCCAAATTCACCTCGGCCCTCAACACGCCGGGCACTTTGAGCAAAGCTTTCTCAACCCGGCCCACACAAGAAGCGCAGGTCATGCCTTCGATGTTCAGCGTCAGGCTGTTTTCCAAAACGCCGTAGCCCGCCTTCTGCACCGCAGCGGTCAGCGTCATCAAATTCACTTCGGGTCCGCCTTGCACGCTGGCCGATTCGGTGGCCAGGTTGACCGTGGCCTGGCTCACGCCCGGCACCTTCAACAAGGCTCGCTCCACGCGCGAGGCGCACGACGCGCAAGTCATGCCGGTGACGGGGAAAGCCCAGATGTGAGGGGCGCGAGGGGCGCTGGGGGCGCGAACGGCGCTGACGGATGTGGCTGGGCTCATGAGTCCTTTGATTGTGGCCAGTGGCAGGCTCGTTTCAGCTTCGGTGCCGGTTGCCTTTGCGTCTGTTCGGTAGCGCACTGACGACGACCACAGCCTCGACGATGCTGTGTTTGGCGACCGGTGCCACGATGGGACGTCGCGACCCCACGTTGCTCAACTCAAAAAGAACTTCTATGCAAACTCTCCACTTCGATGTGCAAGGCATGACTTGCGGCGGATGCACCTCCAGCGTTCAGCAGGCGCTGAGCCAGATTAACGGCGTGAGCCACGTTGAGGTCAATCTCAATCCCGGCAGCGCCAGCGTCACGGTGGAGCCCGGAGTGGTCAGCGCGGCGCAAATTGAAGCTGCCTTGGATGACTTGGGTTTCAACGCCAAGGCGCGCCGTCCAACTCAATAACTCGCACTGAGTCGCACTGATTTCGCTTCACTTCAGGACACGAGCCATGCAAATCGGAATGATCGGATTAGGGCGCATGGGCGCGGCCATGGTGCGGCGTTTGATGAAGGGCGGCCATGACTGCGTGATCTACGCCAGAACGGCGTCAGCGATGACCGACCTGTCGCGCGAAGGCGCGTTGGGCACGGCGTCGTTGGCAGCGTTCGTGTCCAGCTTGAAGGTGCCCAGAACGGTGTGGCTCATGGTTCCCGCAGGCGCTGTCGATGCGCTGCTGGCCGAGCTGCTGCCACTGCTGGGCGAGGGCGACACCGTCGTCGATGGCGGCAACTCTCACTACCCCGACGACATCCGCCGCGCTGCCGCACTGCAGGCAAGGGGCTTGCATTATTTGGACGTCGGCACCAGCGGCGGTGTGGCCGGTTTGGAACGCGGTTACTGCTTGATGATCGGTGGCGAGGCGAGCGAGGTGCACCGCCTCACGCCGGTGTTTCGGACCTTGGCACCGGGTGTCGAAGCAGCATCGCGAACCCCCGGCCGCAGCGGCAAACCCAGCCCTGCCGAACAAGGCTTTTTGCACTGCGGCCCCGCAGGCGCAGGGCACTTTGTGAAAATGGTGCACAACGGCATTGAGTACGGCGTGATGGCGGCTTATGCAGAAGGGCTGAACCTGCTGCGCGGGGCAAATATCGGAGCCGAAACCGGCGGCGAATCGGCTGAACACAACGCCGAAACCACCCCACTGCGCGACCCCGCGCTGTATCAATACAGCATGAACTTGCCCGACATCACCGAGTTGTGGCGGCGCGGCAGCGTCATCAGTTCATGGCTGCTCGACCTCACCGCGCTGGCCTTGTTGAAAGAGCCCGAACTCACACCCTACGGCGGCCACATTGCCGACTCAGGTGAAGGCCGCTGGACCATCCAAGCCGCCATCGACGAAGGCGTGCCGGTGCCGGTGTTGAGTGCCGCGCTGTTCGCACGTTTCAGCTCGCGCGGCAATGCCGACTTTGCCAACCGAACGCTGTCGGCCATGCGCCACGGCTTTGGCGGGCACGTTGAAAGCCCCCCTGAAAAAGCGTCTGTCCCTTCATCACAGCGGAGTGAACCATGAACGATTCCTTGGCTGCGATGTCGCCGTTGTCGGCCGATCAACTCCGAGACATTGACGCCTATTGGCGCGCTTCCAACTACCTGTCAGTGGGGCAAATATATTTGCAGGACAACCCGTTGCTGGAGGTTCCGCTGACGCTGGCCCACATCAAGCCCCGGCTGCTCGGGCATTGGGGCACCACACCAGGTTTGAACCTGATTTACGTGCACCTGAACCGCATCATCAAACAGCACGGCCTCAACATGATCTACATCATGGGCCCAGGCCACGGCGGCCCTGGCGTGGTGGCCCACTGCTACTTGGAAGGCTCTTACACCGAGCACTACCCGGCCATCGAGCGCAACAAAGGCGGCATGGCGCGACTGTTTCGGCAGTTCTCATGGCCCAACGGCATTCCCAGCCACGTGTCGCCCGAATTGCCAGGCTCCATTCACGAAGGCGGCGAGCTGGGCTACTCGCTGGTCCATGCGTATGGCGCCGCGTTTGACAACCCCAATCTCATCGTGGCGTGCGTGGTGGGCGACGGCGAGGCCGAGACCGGTGCACTGGCCGCCAGCTGGCATTCAAACAAGTTTTTGAACCCAGCACACGACGGCGCGGTGCTGCCCATCCTGCACCTCAACGGTTACAAAATTGCCAACCCCACACTGCTGGCGCGCATAAGCCGGGAAGAGCTGATCGACCTGATGCGAGGCTACGGCCACGAACCCTTCTTTGTGGAAGGCGACGACCCGGCGCTGGTGCATCAAGCGATGGCCGGCACGCTG
>JANPNT010000401.1:0-15750 GCA_031427655.1 Burkholderiales bacterium | reverse complement strand
AACAACAACACGCGCGCAAAGTGCTGGTAGCCACGCTTCAGATCGGCCTCACAGCCTGGGTAGAAAGCCACTGCGAAGGCGGGTTTCACTGCGGCAGACGCCACCTCGGCATGACGCTCATTGGTGGCCGACAGCACCGCGCTGCCGCCATTCGACCAACCCAGCAGTCCGATGCGCTTGACATTGACACCGGGCTGCGCGGCCACCCAGGCCACGGCGGCCAGCGCGTCTGCACGACGTTGCAGCATGGTGACTTTTCGTGTGCTCATTTTTTCGGTGCACAACTCGCGTTCGCCGCGCGGCGTGAACGAATCGAGCACCAGCACGTGAAAGCCTTGCGCTTGCAACAAGGCGGTGTAGTCGAGCATGCGCTGACTCAGCGCGCCGCGCACGTTGTACGGACCACCGCAGCCGTGCAGCAACACCACGGCCGGGGCTTCAAAAGTTGCCTGGAGCGACTGCGACAAATCTGGCGCGGCTGCCCAAAACGCTTTCAGCTGCACGGCCAATCCGGCCGGTGCGTCCAGGCTGGGGAAACTGACTTCGATGGGCGAGGTGAACGCCTGCGCTTTCAGGCTGAAGCCAAACGCCACGACCATCAGCCCACCGATAGCTCCCACTTGCCACCCGGTTTTAAGCGTCTTCATGAACCGCTCAAACCCCGCCCGCCGCGAGCGCTTCGCGCACCGCCGCCACTTGTCGGCGCGACACCGCCAACCATTCGTTTACGGGTGCCACGCGCACGGCCCAGGCTTCGCCTGCGTCGGCAGCTTCTTCGTCTACGCACACGATGGGGCGGCGCTCCAAGGCCAACACCGCTTTGAAAGCCACCAAGGCATTGCGGTGAATGCGGATGAAGCGCCAGTTGGGTTGACGGGTGAGGCGCAGCTCTAAATCGCTGAGCGAATCGTCCAACAAGTGGGTGCTGGTGGCGGTGCGCAGGGTGACGTACTTGAGTTCGGCTTTGAGGTAAAGCACATCGGCCACCGGCACACGCACCAAGCGGCCACGGTCGTTGACAACGATCACCGGGGCCGCGTCGATGGCAATGTTTGAACCCACCGCCGCGGGCGCAGCAACCGTCGCGGGCACCAGGCTCAAGCGCTGAGCGACTCGCGCCAAAGCCGCCTGCAAACGCTCGCGGCGAACGGGCTTGGTGAGGTAGTCCACCGCATCGAGGTCAAAGGCTTTGAGCGCATGTTCGGCGTGGGCAGTCACGAAAACAACAGCGGGTGGGTGCGAAGTTGCGGTGGCAGCAGCCTTTAATTCTTCCGCCAATTGCAAACCGTCGCGCCCTGGCATGCGCACATCGAGCAACAGCAAATCGCATTCGCGCGTGGCCAGCCAAACCAATGCCTGCGTGGCGTTGGCGGCTTCACCGACCACCTCGCAAACGGGATCAAGACAATCTTCCACCAAGGAGCGCAAACGCATGCGCGCCAGCTCTTCGTCGTCTACCAGGAGCACACGCAGTTTGGGTAAGGCGGATGTGGTCATCGGGTGCGTTGACAAAGCGCGTTTACAAAGCGCGTTTACAAGGAACAACAATCTTCACGCGGAACACATCGCCGTCCAACGCGGCGTCGAACTGCGCCGCCACGTCATGCATCAAACGCAGGCGTTCGCGCACATTGGCCAAGGCGATGCCGTGGCCCGGGTTGCTGCTGCCGTCCAACACCGTGTTGGCAATCGACACCACCGCTCTGCCGCGTTGCACTTGGGTGCGGATGCGCACCGTGCCGCCATCGGGCGCTGGTTCCACGCCATGGCGCACCGCGTTTTCCACCAAGGGTTGCAGCATCAGGGGAGGCACGCGCGCGCTGCCCGCGGCGGCGTCCAGCTCCCAGTGAACACGCAAACGCGCACCGAAACGTATCTGCTCAATCGCCAAATAGCGGCGTGCCAACTCCACTTCTTCGTCCAAGGTCACAGCCTCACCGGTTTCGGTCAAGGCCACGCGAAACAGCTCGGCCAGGTCTTCCAGCACGCCTTCGGCACGCACCGGATCGTGACGTACCAAGCTGAGCGCGGTGTTCAAGGTGTTGAACAGAAAGTGGGGCCTTATGCGGCTTTGCAGCTCGGCCAACTGCGCGGTGGTGTCGGCCGGAACTTGCGCCAACGCGCGCAGCCGCAGCCACTGATAGACCGCCGCTGCCATGCCCGCACCGGCCGCCGCGGGCGCGAACCAGCGAACCGCGTCGAGCCCATCGGCGCCAACCAGCAAGGGCAAGGACCAACCGGCCACAGCACTCAATGCACCCAAGGCGCTGACTGCCACGCCAGCGAGGGTCGGTGAGAGCAGGCCCAGCGCCCGTTTGCAGGCACAGGTCAGCACCAACCACAACAACACCCCAGGCAAAGCCATCGACGAACCCACCGCAAACAAACCCGACCAAGCCGCCAGCGTGGTCGAAACAAACATCGCACCGACCGCCACCAGCGCATGCACAAACAGCAGCGCACGCAGCACCACACCGACGTGGCACACGTCAAACAGCGCTGCGGACGGCGCACGGATTGCGGGCGCGCCTTCAAACACCGTGCTCCCAAACACGCTGCCGTGCGTGTCCACAGCGCGAGCAGCCACCAACTCTGGTGCAGAGCGGCTGTCGGGGTCGCGGCGAGACTCTGGTCTGGGGGTAGGCATCTGGGCGGTGCTTTGGGAGTGAGTGATTGCAAGTTTGAAGAGGGTGTCCGCCATGGTGGCGTCGATAGAATCGATTGCCTGCGTTCACGCGCGCCGCATTGTCGCCAACTCGCGCGCGGCACCCCATGCGAACTCTGCACAGCTTTCCACTAATTTACGGACTCAACCTGCACCCCAGCTCCTATGGCAACCAACCCACTCGACTCCAAATCTCAAGCCTGGTCGGCGCTGTTTTCTGAACCTATGAGCGAGTTGGTACAGCGCTACACCGCCAGCGTGAGCTTCGATCAGCGCTTGTGGCAAGCCGACATTGCGGGCTCGCTGGCCCATGCCGAGATGTTGGCCGCACAAAAAATCATCAGCAGTGACGACCACGCCTCCATCGTGCGCGGCATGACGCAAATCCAGGCCGACATTGAAGCCGGGCGCTTCGAGTGGAAGCTGGAACTCGAAGACGTGCACCTCAACATCGAAGCCCGCCTGACGCAGCTGGTGGGCGACGCCGGCAAGCGCCTGCACACCGGGCGCTCGCGCAACGACCAAGTCGCCACCGATGTGCGCCTGTGGCTGCGCGGCGAGATTGACAACTTGGCGCCGCTGCTTACCGCCATGCAGCAAGCCTTGGTGGAGGTGGCCGATAAAAACACCGACACCATCCTGCCCGGCTTCACTCACATGCAAGTGGCGCAACCGGTGAGCTTTGCGCACCACTTGTTGGCTTACGTTGAAATGTTTGCGCGCGATGCGCAGCGCTTGGCCGATGTGCGCAAACGCGTCAACGTGCTGCCCTTGGGCGCGGCGGCTCTGGCAGGCACCAGCTACCCGCTGGACCGCGAACGCGTGGCAGAAACTTTGGGCTTCGACAGCGTCTGCCAAAACAGCCTGGACGCCGTCAGCGACCGCGACTTCGCGATTGAATTCAGCAGCTTCGCGTCGATCACCATGATGCACATTTCGCGCTTCAGCGAAGAGATCGTGCTGTGGATGAGCCAGAACTTTGGCTTCATCGATTTGGCCGACCGCTATTGCACTGGCAGTTCCATCATGCCGCAGAAGCGCAACCCCGACGTGGCCGAACTGGCCCGCGGCAAGAGCGGTCGCGTCATTGGCCATTTGATGGCTTTGCTGACCCTGATGAAGGGCCAGCCGCTGACCGACAACAAAGACAACCAAGAAGACAAAGAGCCGCTGTTCGACACCGTAGACACGCTGCGCGACACGCTGCGCATCATGACTGAGATGGTGGCCGGCATCATCGTCAAACCCGAGACCATGGAACGCGCCGCCTTGAAGGGCTACGCCACCGCCACCGACCTGGCCGACTACTTGGTGAAAAAGGGCCTGCCCTTCCGGGACGCCCACGAAGCCGTGGCCCACGCCGTGAAACACGCCATTGCGCAAGGCGTTGATTTGAGCGCCCTGCCCTTGGCCACTTTGCAAAGCTTCAATCCATCGATTACCGACGACGTGTTTGAAGTGCTGTCACTGCGCGGGTCGTTGAATGCGCGCAATGTGTTGGGCGGCACCGCACCCGCGCAAGTGCGGGCGCAGATTGCGCGGCACCGGGTGCGTTTGAAGTGACGCTCAGCTTGAGCTTGAGCATGAGCGTATGCGCATCCGCTCGACAAGATTGAACGCAGGGCTGTGCGCGAGCACCAAGAGTGTTCGCCTTATGCCAACACTTAGGAGTTCAATGTGCGCTTGATCAAACTCAGCTTTCTTTTCATCGTGCTGCCCTTGGCCGCACTCAGCATGTTGGCCGCGTGCGCGCCCAGCGCCACCTTGAATGCGTTGACCCCGCGCGGCACTCACAGCGTCACCAAGGGCATCTCATACGGCGCATTGCCTCGCCAGAAGCTCGACATCTACAAACCTGCACAAGCCGCAGCTGCGGGTGGCTATCCGGTGGTGGTGTTTTTTTATGGCGGCTCGTGGAACAGCGGCGATCGAGCCGACTACGCCTTCATGGGCGAGGCGCTGGCGTCGCGCGGCGTGTTGACAATGGTGGCCGACTACCGGGTCTATCCCGAGGTGCGCTACCCCGATTTTTTGAGTGACTCAGCGCTCGCCTTGGCCTACGGTTTGAAGCAAGCCGCATCCCTCGGGGGCAACCCCAAGCGGGTATTTGTGATGGGCCACAGCGCAGGTGCGTACAACGCTGCCATGTTGGCCCTCGATGCGCGCTGGTTGAAGGCTGCGGGCCACGCACCTACCGAGTTGGCCGGGTTCATTGGCTTGGGTGGGCCTTACGACTTTTTGCCGATGACCAACGTCACCACGCAGCCGGTGTTTTTCCACCCCAATTACCCAGAAGGTTCGCAGCCTGTGGCCTACGTGAGCCGCAGCGCGCCGCGCAGCTTCATCGGCGCAGCAAGGAAGGATTCACTCGTCGACCCGCAGCGCAACAGCGTGGCATTGGCCGCACAGCTCCAAGCGGCCAGCGTGCCCACCACGCTGAAGCTGTACGGCCGCGTCAACCACGTGACCTTGGCTGCCGCATTCTCGGTGCCGCTGCGCTGGCTGGCACCGGTGCTGGACGATGTGGTGGAGTTCATCGAGCCGAAGTGAGTCGATCCAGCGCGGCCTCGTAAGCTCAATTACCTGTTTCAAAGCGCATCGAGCGAAACCTCCGACTCATTGCTCCCTTCGCTCAAACGAGCCAGCGCGATAGCGGTGAACTCGGCATCGACCAGCCTTTCCAGCATGGCTTCCCACGCCTGCGGGTTCACCAAATCGCCAGCAGGTTTGTTGCGGTTAAATATTGCGATGGGCTGCGTTCGGGCAGATGACAGAACCGCGCCCGGATTGACTTTCAATTCGCCGATGCCGACTGTCTTGTTTGCAAAAACATGTTCCACAGTTCAGTCATCAGGTTGTTCATCAGCCTTGATCGCAGGTCGTTTTGAAACAGGCGTTGTTGTTGAGTTGGCCGCCGTCCGAACCGCCTCGATCTGCACCGCGACTCGCAAATTTTCGGGCGTCCTTATCTATTTGCAGTGCCAGAATTTCAACTCAGGCCGGGGGTTGCCGAGGTTTTTGTGTTTCTTGAAACACCCCTGAAATCCCTCATCCTTTTGAATGAGATCCGGCGCAGGTTTCCCTTTTCACCGCGCCATCAACGCAGGCACCTTTTTCAGGTCTGGTTCCTACGAAACGGGGGACGTGCTCGTGACAGCCACCGACTCGTCGGGCCGCATGTCTGAAACGATTCTTGGAGTCACCGTCAACAGCTTCGTGGGCTTTGTTTGCACCGGGCTGATGACTTCGTTCAGCGTTGCCCTGCTTCCAATGCTGCCGATTTTCGGGGAAGAAGGTCCCTTGGAGCCATCGCCGATCTGGCCCACGATTGACAACCTGACCTTGGCTCAAAGCGCGGTAACGCCAGTTCCAGAACCCACAACCTACGCACTGATGCGTGGCCGGTCTGGGCTTGTCGGCGTTTGGGGCCCGCCACCACCGCGTCTGACTCGCGGTTTGCATTTTTTATAAAAAGCCCGGGTGTGACCCTGGGCTTTTTTGTGCGCGTTCGCCGGGCTGATCGGCGCCCCCACCTTCAACACTTCGCCTTGAACGGCACCTGATACAGCCACAAACTTCGCCCATCGGCGCAGTGATGAATCGCCTGCGGCACCAACCCACTGGCTTTAAATTCCAGGCTGCCCATCCAGGCTCCTTGGCGCATTTCGCGTGACGCTTTTTCCACGGCGCGCGGCAGGCTTTCAGGGCGTTGGAAAAGATAAACGAAACCGTAGCTCGACCAATCGGCGGCCCACATGTCGGCGCGTTGCACCTTCGCGTAGGGCGCTCGCCCAGCGCAGGCCCAGCGCAGAGGCCAGCTCCATTCCAGACCGGTGAGTTGAGCGTTGGGATACTCGCGGTGCAGCTCGCGTAAGCCGTCGCCGAGGCCGCAACCGGCGTCCAAAATTTGGATGCTGCCCACTGGCAGTTGCAGCGTTCCGTTCAAGCCACTCAAAGCACCGCGCGGCGTTGGAAACATAGGCGCGTCGCGCCAGCTTCGGGCGGGGTAGAGCAACAGCAACAAGGCGGCAGGAAGCAGCCATGCCCATGCGGGAAAACTGAGCGAATGTTGCGCATCTGCGGACAGTGGAGCTTGCATCGCTGCGTGCAACGCCATCGACACCGGAAACCCAGCCGCCAACAAGATGCGACGCCAAGGCGTGTTGCCCCGCAAGCTGCTGACAACACCGATCAGCGTGCCCAACAGCAGGGCCAACCAAGGTGTGGCCCCGAGTTGCCGCAGTGCTGCAAACGCAGCCCACGCCAACGCCCAAGCCAACAGCGCGGGCAGGGGCCAAAAACGCATCAAGCCCGCAGCGGCGGGCTTGTCGTTGTGCACGCCCGCAGCGGCGGGCTTGTCGTTGTGCACGCCCGCAGCGGCGGGCTTGTCGTTGTGAACGCCCGCAGCGGCGGGCTTGTCACGGAAAAAAAATGTCGTCACGGCGCCATCAAAACTTGAACGCCAACCTCAAGCCGCCCCAATGCTTGCCGTTCACCTTGATGGGCGCGGCCACTTCTTTCATCACGACAAAGTTGCCACCGCCCATGTCGCGGCGGTAGGTTTGCAACAGGAAAGGCCGTGTGTTGCGGGCTGAACTCAAGCCGGTGCGGTCATTGAAGATGCGGCGGTAGCGGCTGTGAGCGGTGTTCCAGATCACATCACCGCGTTGCGGGTTGCAGTACAACTTGTTGTGCGTCGAGATGTAGCCGTTGCGGTCCGCAGCGATGCAGAAAACCACCTTGGCATTCATGCCCAGCACACGTTCCTGGACCTGCGGAAACAGCCTGTCCGTCAGCGCATTGAAACGGCTGGTGTGTTGCTGCGGTTGCGTGTTGTGCATGGGTTGATAAGCCTCGTCGAACAGATCGGCCATTGAAATGATCTGGGTTTGCAAGGCGTTTTCGAGCAGCTTTTCAAGCTGACCCGCGGCCTCAACGGCAGCCTCTATGAAAGGTGTGTCTTCGGTTTCAACGCCTGCTGTGGCGACCAGTTCGATCAGGTGTTCAGACACCTTCAGAAAAGTTTCGCTGCGCTGAATGGCACTGTTCAAGGAGCGGCCGGTTTGTTTGACTTCCCCTTCCATGCCGGTCATCTGCGTGTTCAACGCCGCCGTGATGCCGCGGCTTTGTTCCGCCGCGCTGGCGATGCTTTGCACGCCGTCTTGCACGTCACCCAAAGCACGCTGAAAGGCGCCTTGCTGGGCCGCGTTTTCTTGCGGTTGAATCTCACGTGACAAGGCTGCAATGCGACCGTCCAACTCGGCCACGGTGCTCAGAATTTGCTTGGAGGTTTGCTCTACCTTGGCGGCCAAATCTTTGACGGCATCGGCGACCACGCCAAAACCGCGCCCGGCCTCGCCTGCGCGCTTGGCTTCGACTGAAGCGTTGAATGCCACCAGTCGGGTTTGCAATGCGATTTGGGTGATGGTGTCGGCTGCGTCTGAAACTTGGCGCAGCGAACCGACAATTCCGCTGACTTCAGCACCGACTGCTGCCACCGCGGTGCGCGCGCGATCTACCGCGCCCAGGTTCAAGTGCGTGATGTCGCCGATCCCGTTTTGGGCACGGCCGATCTCTTGCACTTGGGTGCCCAAGTCGCTCAACGCCTGAACCTGGCGCTTGGCAGCAAGCTGCGCTTCTTCCAAAGTGCCATGCACCTCGGCGGCTTCTCGCCCGATGCTGGAAACCTGCGTGCCGATAGAGTGAACTGCTTCTCGCAATTCGATCGTCGCCGTCGTCTCAGACTGAGCAACATCGACCGGAACTACCGTTGAAGATTTTTTAAACGCAGCAAACATGACGTTCCCGACCGACTTTTATGAATCAAGCAACTACGGAATCCCGGGGTGCCCGGGCCAACGCAAGACTCCCCGAACAGCGCAAATGCGCAAGCGCAGCAAGCGCCAGATCAAGCAACTCCCAAAGTCCGGGTCTCCCGGACCAAAGGGAGGCTCCCCCTCGGGGGGCAGGAGCGCAGCGACGTGGGGGCCCTATTACTGCAGGAGCAAGCGACGTGGGGGCTCTAGTATTCGCGCAGCTTGACCCGCAATCGTGCGATGGATTGGCTGTGCAGTTGACACACCCGCGATTCAGTCACTTTCAAAACAGCCGCAATCTCCTTCAAATTCATGTCGTGCTCGTAATACATGCTCATCACGTACTGCTCGCGCTCGGGCAGGTGCTTGATGGCTTCCACCAGCGCGCCTCGCATGCGGTGGTCCTGCAATTGAGCCAGCGGGTTCATGGCGTCATCGGCGACGTGGCGGTCAAGGTAATCGGCGTCGCCGTCGTCGCCGGCCATGTCTTCCAGGTATACGAGTTGCGTGCCGCGCACTTTGCCAAGGAGTTCTTGGTACTCAAGCAAGGTGACACCCATCTCGCGGGCAATTTCACTCTCGGCCGGGGCGCGGCCGAGCGACTGTTGCAAGCGGTGCACCGCCGCTTCAATGCTGCGCTGCTGTTTGCGGATGCCGCGTGACAAATAGTCGTTGCCACGCAATTCGTCCAACATCGCGCCGCGAATTCGCTGGGTGGCGAAGGTCTCAAACTGAACGCCCTGGCCTGGATCGAAGCGGCTGAGCGCATCGGTCAGGCCAATCATGCCGACTTGAATCAGGTCGTCAATTTCCACGTTGGCGGGCAGCTTGGCAATCATTTGGTGGGCCAAGCGGCGCACCAGCGGGCTGTACTGCTTGAGCATGGTGTTGACGTCCAACTGGCCTTTGGCGGTGTACATGTTCGTCTCCATCATCAGTTCATCGCGTGCAGGCGGGGCTCGGCGTGCGTCATCAGTTTGTTCATGGGCAAAGTTCCTGAAAATTGAGGCCTTCCCATGGCGGCCAGCCATGATGGTTCGCTGGTTTGTTGCACGGTGAGTTGTAAGGTTTCAGCGGCCCAGCGCGTCAGCCCTTGCGTGGGGGCCTCCGACGCGTCGGTGGCGGGGTCCACATGCAGCCAGTTGCGCAGCACGGCACCCAAAAAGTCGTCGCCACAAGTGGCAAGTTGCATGGCAATGCGCTCGCTGCGCGGTGAGTGCGCGGCGGCGCAAAGCATCAAGTCATACACGACCAAACCAGCGCGCTGTGTGAGCAGCTTCATGGCGGCGTAGGCATGGGTGACGCTGCTGGGGCGGTCGTCGGCCAACAACAACGGGCGAGCTTCGGTGCGCATGAACAGGCGGCACAAATCGGCTGCCGGGGCGTGCACCAACACCACGTTGGCTTTGGGTGCGGCGTCTGCCGCGGCTTGCAAAAAGCTGGCGGTCGAGCCGCGTGCATCGACGAAGCGCAAAGCCGCGCCGCGCGCGGCAAGGTAACTCACTTGCGGCGAAACGCGGTCAATGCAATCTGCCAAGTCCACGGCAATCATCTCGGAGGGCTGCGGCGAAGTCTCGGCCGCGTCGATCACCAAGGTGTGGCGACCTTGTTCACCAAAAGCACTGCACAGGCGCTCCAACATCACGCCACTGAAGGCCATGTGCGGGTTGGAGACTACTGGAATAAAACGGGTGGCCACGGTGGAGAAGCGTTGCCGCAGGCCGTGGGCCTGATCGAGCGGGGCGGAACGAGAAAGGTGTGCGGTCATGAAAGGGTTCAGTTCGGCAGGGAGTTCAATATCGAGATCAACGAATCAAGCGTGGGCATGTTGCGCAAAGCCCTGTTCAGCAAACGGATGGCGATGGGTGTGCAGCAGCCCGGTTGCCGCATGTGTCGCCACACTTGTCGCCGCGCGTGCTGCCTCTCTTGCGGCCTCACGAACCGCGATGG
This sequence comes from Burkholderiales bacterium, assembly GCA_031427655.1. GTDB lineage: Bacteria > Pseudomonadota > Gammaproteobacteria > Burkholderiales > Burkholderiaceae_C > JANYJJ01. The sequence goes on along the minus strand of JANPNT010000401.1, from coordinate 5,319 downwards.
GCCCCTGCGTAGCCGCAAAAATCAAATTCACATCGCTGGCGTCGATGCGGTAGGCGGTGCCTGCGCTTGGGCGCAACGCGCGTTGCACCAAGGCGTGGCCGCTGAGGCGGTGCCAGTCTTCCGGCACGCGTTGGCCGTTGGCCACCACCGTGACGGGCAGTTTGTGGCGGATGAGCGCGTCAATGGCGGGCCCGAGTTTCACGGCTTCGTCGAGCTTCGACAACACGATGCCTTTGGCTTGGCTGGCGCGGTAAGACAGCAGCACGTCCTCGGTGGTTTCGCCTTGCGCAGCCGCGTTGATGACCAGCAGTTTTTGGATCGAGCGGTGGCTCAGCATGTCGAGCAGTTCGCGGGTGCGGCTGTCGCGCTGCGCCATCCCGGCAGTGTCGATGAGCACCATTTTTTTAGCGCTCAGCAACTCCAACAAATCTTCCAGCGAGGCACGGTCGTGTGCGGTGTGCACCGGCACGCCCAAGATGCGGCCGTAAGTGCGCAACTGCTCATGCGCGCCAATACGGTACGCATCCAGCGTGATCAAACCCAGGTGCATGGCACCGTGTTTGCTGGCAAAGGCGGCCGCCAACTTGGCGGTGCTAGTGGTTTTGCCCACACCCGTTGAGCCGATCAGGGCGAACACGCCGCCTTGGTCTTCAAGCGGCAGTTCGCCTTCGGCGGTGAGCAAATTGCGCTCCAGCACGTTGCCCACCCAAGCGGCTTCGTCGGTCACCTCGGGGCCCATGCCGTCGGTGAGTTTGCGGATGAGAGCCGGTGAGAAACCGCAGTCAAGCAGGCGCTGGGCCAAACGCGCATGCGCTGGTTGCCGCTGCAGTTTGTCGACGAATGCCAAGGTGTCGAAGCGATCTTCGATGAGGCCTTTCATGGCGCGCAGCTCGATCATCATGTCTTGCTGATCGCGTTGGGGCGCAGTCGTGTGGGTGTGCATTTGGTCTTGAGCCGGCGAGTAAAAGGTAGGCTGAATCGGTGACTGAGCGGGTGACGAGTAGGCGGGCTGCATGTCGGACAGGGTGGGCACGGCCGACGGTGCTTGATACGGCGCCGCGCAGGCAGATGCGAACGGCGCGGCGGCCTGCACCGGCACGCGGGCGGGTCCGCGAACCAGAGTTTCGGGCTGAAAACGAATTTCCTCGCTAAGCACCGGCGGCTCGCGGAAGTTGGCGGGTGGGCGCGCTGCGGGTGCGCAAGCAGGTGCGCTGGCAGGCATCACCGGTTCCACGCGGCGTGGCGCGACGGTCGGTTGCGCTTGAATTCTGGGTTGCGGCGCGAGCATGGCGGCAGCTTGTGGGGAGGCAGCCTGCAGCGAAGCCGCTTCAGCAGCTGACGACTTTAGCGCGGCGCTGCGGCGGCGCAGCATGCGTTCGCGCACATAGTCTTGAAACGACAGCGTGCTCATGGACAGTCGCTCTACGTCGCTGGCGACTGAGCCCTCTTTTGCGTTAGACATGGAAGCAGCGGCTTTGAACTGCGGTGGGCTAACTTTCGCGGGCTCGGCCGACGCACCTTGCGTCGCCGAATAGCGCTGAATCTGCTCAATGCTGGCGGGCGACATGGCCAGCACTTCCACGCCTTCGGCGCAGGGCTGGGTGGACAGCACGACGGCGTCGTCGCCCAAGGCCTCGCGCACCAAAACCAAGGCATCGCGCGAGCTGCGCGCAGTGAAGCGACGGACGTTCATTTGGAGTCTCCGACAGTGGAAAACGGTAAGGCAGGTAAAACAAAGACGGGTGAAACAAAAACGACTAAAAGCGGCGTCATGTGAGCGCTCCGATGATTGAGGCGATGCGGATGGAATGCGTCTCAGGAATTTCACTGTGCGCCAGCACCCGCAGGCGCGGCGCGGCACGTTTGAGCAAGCGGGCCAATGGGGCGCGAATGCTGTCGGGCACCAACAAACAGGCGGGCAGGCCAAGGTCTTCCTGACGCTTGGCGCTGCTCACGGCGTTGCGTGTGAGGGTGTCGGCGACGCCAGGGTCGAGTGCGGCACCGTGCGGTGAATTGAGGGCTTGGCTGACGATGCGCTCCAACTCGGGCTCCAGCGCAATCACTTCCAGCTCTTTGGCGGGGCCGTAAATTTGCTGAACGATGGCCGGGGCCAAGTGAATGCGAATGCGACGGGCCAGCTCGGCCGGGTCGGTGACGATGGCCGCGTGTTCGGCCAAACTTTCCACGATGGAACGCATGTCTCGGATGTGCACCCCTTCTTCGAGAAGAAGCTGCAAAACCTTTTGCAAAGCGGCGATGCCAACCATTTTGGGAACCACGTCTTCAATCAATTTGGGGGCCAGCTTCGTCACATGTTCCACGAGCTGCTGGGTCTCTACACGGCCGAGTAATTTGGCTGCGTGCAGTTGCATCAAGTGTGAAAGATGGGTCGCCACAACAGTCGAGCAATCAACTACCGTAAACCCACTCATTTGGGCCGACTCTCTCTGGCGGTCTTCAATCCACACGGCGGGCAAACCAAAAGCCGGGTCGGTGGTGGGCGTGCCGATGAGCTGCACCGCGGCGCCGCCGGGATTGATGGCCAGCCACATGCCGGGGAAGGCCTCGCCCTCGCCCACCACCGCACCGCGCAGCGTCAGGCGGTACATGCTGGGCTTGAGTTCCAGGTTGTCGCGAATGTGCACCGGCGGCGGCAAAAAGCCCACGTCTTGCGCAAACTTTTTGCGCACGCCTTTGATGCGGGTAAGCAGGTCGCCTTCGCGCTGCGCGTCTACCAAGGCAATCAGCCGGTAGCCGACTTCCATGCCCAGCGTGTCCACCGGCTGCAGGTCGTCCCAACTGGCTTCGGCATTCGGCTCGGGCGGCGGCGCGGGGCGCGGTGGTTCGGTTTTGGCGCGCTGGTCGCGCCCGCGCATCCAGTAGGCAAAGTAGCCCAGGCCACCGGCCAATGACAAGAACACCAAATGCGGCATGCCAGGAATCAAACCGAGCGAGCCGATGACGCCCGCAGTGATGGCCAGCGAGCGCGGAGAGTTGAAAATTTGCTGGGCAATCTGCGTGCCCACGTCTTTGTCTTTGCCCACGCGCGACACCACCATGGCCGCAGCCACCGAGATGAGCAGCGCCGGAATTTGCGCCACCAACGCGTCGCCCACGGCCAGCAAGATGTAGCTGTCCGCGGCCTGCGCGGCAGACAGGTCGTGCTGGGCCACGCCGATGACGAAGCCGCCAATGATGTTGATGAACAGGATGAGCAAACCGGCAATCGCGTCACCGCGCACAAACTTGCTGGCACCGTCCATGGAGCCAAAAAACTCGGCTTCGTCACCCACTTCAGCACGGCGGCGTTTGGCTTCTTTCTCATCGATGGTGCCGGCGTTCAGGTCGGCGTCGATGGCCATTTGTTTGCCGGGCATGGCGTCCAACGCGAACCTTGCTCCAACCTCGGCAATGCGCTCGGCACCCTTGGTCACCACAATGAAGTTGATGACCACGATGATGGCGAACACGATCAAGCCCACCGCGAAGTTGCCGCCAATCAAAAAGTGGCCGAACGATTCGATCACCGCACCGGCCGCACCCGGCCCGGTGTGGCCTTCCATCAGCACCACGCGGGTCGACGCCACGTTGAGCGAAAGGCGCAGCAAGGTGGTCAACAAAATCACACTCGGGAAGGCCGCAAAGTCGAGCGGGCGCACCATGTATGAGGCCACCATCATGACCATCAGCGCCATCGCAATATTGAAGGTGAAGAAGATGTCCAGCGCGAACGCGGGCAGCGGCAACACCATCATCGCCAGCACCATGACGATGAACAGCGGTGCCATCAGCGCGCGTATGGCGGTGGCGTTGGGGCCCAGCCAGGCTTGCAGCTTTTGAATCAAGGGGTTCATGCGGCCTCTCTTTCGTTGGACATCGCTGTGGTCATGAATTCAGGATCGTTGTGCGGATCGAGTTCGCTCGGCACATTCAAGGTCGGCAAGGCCGCAGGCGCAGCGCCCTGCCCGGCCATCGCAGCGCGCAGTTGATACACATAGGCCAGCACCTGCGCCACCGCGCCGAACAGCGCGGCCGGCACTTCGCGGTCAAGTTCCGCATGGGCGTACAAAGCACGCGCCAAAGCCGGCGCTTGCAGCACCGGCACCTCGGCACCATTGGCCGCGTCGCGGATGCGCATGGCCATCAGGTCGGCCCCTTTGGCCACCACACGTGGCGCGCCCATGCTGTTTTCGTCGTACTTCAAAGCCACGGCGTAGTGGGTGGGGTTCATCACCACCAAGTCGGCTTTCGGCACGGCGGCCAACATGCGTTTGTTGGCCAGGGCGCGCATGCGCGACTTGAGCTTGGCCTTGATTTCGCCGTTGCCTTCGGTTTCTTTGTGTTCTTGTTTGGCCTCGGCCGGGCTCATGCGCAGGCGCTGCGACAGCATGAATTTCTGCAGTGGCGCGTCGACCGCCGCAAACACCGCCAGCACCAAAATCAACAGCAACAAGCCGTTCAAAACAATGCTGCCCATGTGCGGTAGCGCGGTGGGCACGGACATGCCCAGCATGCTGTTGAAGTCATCAATATGCGACTTCAAATACAGCGCGGCGATGGCACCCAACACCAACGCCAAGCCCGATGCCTTGAAGGCCTCGACCATTTGCTGTTTGGAGAACAAGCGCATCACACCCGTCAGCGGATTGAGCTTGCCGAAGTTCGGCATGATGGGCTTCCAAGTCCAGTTCCAGCCGCCCACCGCCACGCTGCCCAAAATGGCCGCCAAGGCGATCAGCGCGCCCAGTGGAACCACACTCAACATCCAAAGCGTGGACAGCGTGCTGAGGTGTTCGCCCATGGATTTGGTGCTGGTCAGCACATCGGCGTTGAAGCGCAAGCCGCTGACCAGCAGGTCGCGCATCCAGTGCATGGCCTTTGGCGCGAGCGCCACCAGCAGCGCACCACCACCTGCCACCACCAACAGGTGACCTAAGTCACGCGAACGCGCCACCTGTCCGTCTTCGCGGGCCTTGGCCAGCTTGCGGGGTGATGCGGGAAGCGTTTTGTCTTGGGAGTCGGCGGCCATGCGGAGGCAAAAGTGGCGTCATGAGTAACGCTGCACCATTGTTCCGGTTGAGGCCGAAAACTTGAGGGGGATAAGGCGGGGGAAGGGGCGCCAGTTCGCTGCTTGGAGAGATGCCTGGAGCGTGATGTATTGCCCCTCCCCTTGACGTGGAGGTTTGGGGAGAGGTGAAAACGGTTAACGCAAAGCGAGGGTGTTTGACAAACTCACCTCCTCCGACACCCTTCCCCGTCAAGAGGGCGGGTGCTAGATCGTCACTTCACTGAAATCCAATTCCATTCCAACCAGTTGTC
>JANPNT010000400.1:0-2950 GCA_031427655.1 Burkholderiales bacterium | reverse complement strand
GGTCGGCGTCGCCACCCATCACCAGCGTGGGCTGCTTGATGAGCGGCAGTTCGGCAAGCGTGTCGTGCTGCTGGCAGGCTTCGTTCTGGCGGCTGTAGCAGGCGGGAAGCCGAGTCTCGCCGCCCAGCAGGCGCTCGATGGCAGCCACCTGCGCGGTGTTCTCGTTGAAGAAGGCCGCCGAGACGAAGTTCTGCACCGAATGTCGCGCGTGGTCGGACCAGCTGCCGCGCCATTCAAGCGCTTCGCGCATGTTCAGCAGCACGCGGCGGCCAAGCGGGTCGAGCTGCGCGAATGAAGCACACAGCACCAGTGACTGCACACGCTGCGGCGCCATCAGCGCCATGTGCTGTGCCACAGCGCCGCCCATCGAGCGGCCTACCACCTGCGCCTGCGCCACACCCAGTGCATCCATCAGGCCCAGCGTGTCTGCTGCCATGTCCTGCGTACTGATGTGTTCGTCCACCTGCGTGCTGGCGCCGGCGCCGCGGTTGTCGAAGGCGATGACGCGAAAGCGCGGGCTGAGCAATTCGATCTGCGCGCGCCACGCGGTGTGGTCGCCTGCCAGGCCGTGGATCAGCACCACTGCCGGGCCGCTGCCGACATCGGCATAGCGCAGTTGGTAGCGGCCCAGATGGGCGTCGCGCAGTGTCAGTTCCATGGTGCTGTCGTCCGGTGAAGTTGCAGAGCAAGCAAGGTCAGTGAAGAGCGGTGACTCGGTGCGTCGCCATGCTCATGCCACGCCCAGGTGCTGCTGCAGATCGGCCTGCTGCGCCACGAAGGCATCGCGCGGGCCAACGAAGACCACGCGGCCGTTGTCGAGCAGCACCACGTCGTCGGCCAGTCTTGACCGGCACGCCGCCGGCTTTGGCCACTTGCAACAAGTTGGCGCGGCTGATGTCTTTCCCGTGCCCCGCCACACTGGTGGCGTGCTCGCCGCCGGGACCGGAGCTGTAGGTCAGATCAAACGCGGGCGAGAGCTGCCACCGGCCCTGCTCATTCAAGCGGTAAGCAAAGTTACGGCTGTGATCGTCACGGTTGTGCAGGATGACGTTGAAGATGCAGCGCTCGAACGCCTTGACCACTTCGCGCTGGTCGCCGGTGAGGCGCAGCGTGGCCAGCAGCACGGTTTCGTAGTCCAGCGAGGGAAGACGATGATCGTCCTGCAAGTAGGCCGACACACTCATGAGGGGCACGCGAATGATTTGCTTGTTGAGTTTGACCTCACGATTGGGTTTGTTGAGTCTGACCTCGCGGTCAAAGCGCTCCACACCGAAAGCACTGCTCTTGGTGCCCAGATCAAAAAACCGGCTGCGCGGCATGTCCATGCCGCCATGTCGCGCCATGCGGGCGTACAACTCTTCAACGGCGCTGACTTCACGGTGCTCACCACCCGCAGGAAACTTGATCAGCCACGGCGTTGTACTGCCGGTGAGCGGCATACCGCTGCTCACGCGCCCAGTGCGTGTGTTGAAGTCCACCAGAACTTTGGGGCGCGCGCCTTGGGGTGAACCGCCCAGTTGCATCAAATGCCGAAGCTGGGCATCCGTGGCGTGATCTCCTGCGTTGTCATCCGATTGAAGTGCCATGACCTCTTTGGCCAATGCTTTAAGTTGCAAGTTCTCGGCAGGCAAGACATTTTCATCAGCGGGCTCAAACGACAGCGCGCCCACGGCCCGCTCACCCACAATGGCCAGCCGCTCCAGCACCGAGACTTCGCGTGGAGTGCGACCCAGTTTTCGCAGAGCGCGGTCCATCAACAACATACCCCAACCGTCTGGCAAGGCGTCGGCGATGAAGCCCGGCAGACCATAGGCGGGTGACTGCCCTTTAAACGCCACAGCACCAGCCCCCGCACGCGGCAAGGGCTGGTGCATGGGCGACAACTGCAAGCCGCGCGTCATGGCCTGCTGTGAATATTCAAACAAAATATCACGCCCGGTATCGGCCAAGGTGCCCAGCGGCCACCGTTCGCCCCAGCCGTCATAAATGACGCTCAACTTTTTTATCACCGGGCAACAGCCTTCACCGTGGACTTGGGTAAACGTGCGCGCTGGCGTGGCGCCAAGTCCTGCTCAGCTTCCGCTTGCGCAATGCTTTGTACGGGTGGGGCAAACAATCCGTCTAACTGATCCACCGCCTGCAAGGCCTGCGCCACGCGCACGACAAATTCAAGGCTCCCCTGCCCCTGGGCCTCAAGTCTGCGCACCGACGAGAGTGAGCCTTGCGACATCTGTGCCACCTGTTGCTGGCTCAAGTTTTGCGCCAGACGCAAACGTTTTACTCGCTCGCCCAATGTCATGCAAATATCTTGCGGAGATAAAAGATTAAATGTTCTCACAAGGACTTTAATTGTCTTTTTTTCTCTTTTAAAAGTCAAATATGAACAATTAAAAATTTATTACAGTGGAATATTCCCATGCTTGCGCCACGGGTTCTCAAGCTTTTTGTCCTTCAGCATCACCAGTGACCGGCAAATGCGTTTGCGCGTTTCGTGCGGCAGGATCACGTCGTCGATGAAGCCGCGCGCACCCGCTACAAACGGGTTAGCAAAGCGCGCCTTGTATTCGGCTTCCTTTGCAGCAAGTTTCGCGGGGTCGCCCTTGTCCTCACGGAAGATGATCTCAACAGCACCCTTGGCACCCATCACCGCAATTTCGGCATTTGGCCAGGCAAAGTTGACGTCACCGCGCAGGTGTTTGGATGACATCACGTCATACGCGCCGCCGTAGGCCTTACGCGTGATGACGGTGATTTTTGGCACCGTGCATTCAGCATAGGCGTAAAGCAGCTTGGCGCCGTGCTTGATGATGCCGCCGTATTCTTGCGACGTACCGGGCATGAAGCCGGGTACATCGACAAAGGTGATAACCGGTATGTTGAAGGCATCGCAAAAACGCACGAAGCGCGCGGCCTTGATGGAGCTTTTGATGTCGAGACAACCGGCCAGCAC
>JANPNT010000399.1:0-2053 GCA_031427655.1 Burkholderiales bacterium | reverse complement strand
CCTCAATCGACCTTAAAGAGACGTTCGCTGCCCTGATGTCGTCGCCCCGAAGCTGCCGGTCGAACCCGAACACGGGCAGCCGTTGGAGGCCCCGCATTCAGGGCACACATCGCCATGCGGCACTGAGGGCGATCAAGGCGCCGCGCACGGCTTCAGGCCGTGCGGGCTCACCAGTTCGGGATCGTCGCGTGCAAGCCATTGGCCGGCAGCCCCAGCGGCCGCCAGGCGGCGCCCCTGTTCATTACGACCGCCACCGCCCGGACCTGGCCACGCTGTACGGTCTGGTTCAGCACCACGCCGTGGCCCGACTGCTCAAGCGAGTCTTCGATCTCGGCCTAGAACACTGCCCGAACTGCGGCGGCGAGCTGATGTTCAGTAAGCGTCCGGCCATCCCATCTTGCGCGGGCGGTTCAGTTTGCCAACGCGCGCAGCACCCGCATGAAGCTCCTCGTGCACGACGGCTTCGGTGTGTGGTGTGCAGCGCGGCGCTTGAATCAAGGTGCGTTCCAGTGGCCTCGCTCGGCGGCCGAAGGCAGCCCCGCGCTGACCTTGACGCAGCCTCAATTCGACGCCCTGGTGGTCCGCTTGCCGTGGCAGAAGTTGGAGCAAATGCGGGTCATCACGAGGATGTAATTCGGCAATTCACACGCATGTGAGAACGTCGGTGGCAAGACGGCCGCAGCGGTTCATTTTTTACCGGCTTTTTGTCCCACGGCTGCGGCTATGGGCCTGCAAACCCGGCAAAAACTGTCCTCGCTGGGGCCGCCTTTCGCATCGACGCCTTCTGCCGCCCACACTCCTATCCTCACCAACTGATAGCAAACCTGTTTTCTCTCTTATCACCGACATCACCCAGGACCCCGATGAACAAACTTAACGAAGATCGCCGCGACTTTCACAAACTGGCTGCTGTCCTCCCGGCGACTGCAGCGGGGTCGTGGGCGCAGGCCCAGGCACCGGCTGCGGCACCCGCGGCGGTCGCCACGGCCGACATCGCACCGCAGGACCGCGTCTTCATCACCAACGAGGACTCCAACACGATCAGCGTGATCAATCCTGCGACCAACACGATCGATACGACGATCAACCTGACCAGCTTCGACGAAGACGCCCGACCGCCGTTCCGCTACGTCACCGGGGGTGTCATGCCCCCGCACGCCGCCATGATCCACAAGCCGCTGTACCACGGCTGCATCGACGCGCACGGCGCGGTGCCGAACCCGGACGGCACTCTGCTTGCAACGTCGGGCCGCGGCAGCAGCAACATCTATCTGATCGACGCGGTGAATCGCAAAGTGCTCGGCAACGTTGCCAACCCGCAAGCGGGGCCGACGACCAATCCCGAGCGCCTGTCCAGCGGCATCTTGCTAGGGCGCGAACCGCACGAACCCACCTTCACCCGCAATGGGCGGGAGCTGTGGGTGACGCTGCGCGGCGAGGATCGCATCGCCATTCTTGACGTCGATCTGGCACGCAAGCAGGTCACGGGCGAACCGGCAGGCGCAGTGCGCGCGTATGTTCCGACGCTGAACGGGCCGGCCCAGGTCTGGTTTTCCAAAGATGGCTCGCTGGCTTTCGTCATAAGCCAGAAGGTGGCCCAGCTGGAAATCTTCAAAGTCAACGCCGATGCCCGCGGCTATTCACGGCCGGAGCGCCTGCGGATCGTGGACCTCAGCGCACAGGACAAGCCGGCATTTACGCCGTTCCAGAAGCTCTCGCCCGACGGTGGACAGATGTGGCTGTCGCACAAGCTGGCCGATGCGGTGTCCATCGTGTCGGTGCGCGATCCGGGCCAGGTGATGGCAACCATTCCCCTGGGCGAGTTGGCGCGTCCCAATCACCTGGAATTTGTGGACAACGCGCGCGGTCAGGTCACGTACATGAGTCTCGCGCGGGTCGACGATGGTGGCCCTAATGGAGCCGCGTCCAGCCGGCTCGCCATCATCGACCGGTCGGTCCCTGCGGCGCAGCAGAAGGTGGTCGGCATGGTCTACACCGGCGGTCGCGAGGCGCACGGCCTCTGGACCAATCCGGCCAACAATCTGCTCTACGT
>JANPNT010000398.1:0-2044 GCA_031427655.1 Burkholderiales bacterium | reverse complement strand
CTGATCGGTGCCAAGTTTTATAACGCCGGCTTCTTGGCCTCGGGCTTGGCGAAGAACTGGTCTGAGTTTTACTCGCCGCGCGACTCTATGGGTGGCAACTTGGCCCACGGCGGTCACGGTGACCACACCGCATCAACGGTGGCTGGCAACAGCGGCGTGCAAGCCACGGTGAACGGCATCCCCATGGGTGCGCAGTCAGGCATGGCCCCACGCGCTCGCGTTGCAGCATACAAAGTTTGCTGGACGTACGACGACGCGACAGCTACCGACGGCACGGGCAGCAAAAACAGCTGTTACACCTCCGACTCGGTGTCGGCCATTGACGACGCGGTCAAAGACGGCGTTAACGCCATCAACTATTCCATCAGCGGCTCACAGACTTCGTCGGCCGATCCGGTCGAGCAAGCGTTTTACCGTGCTGCATTGGCCAACGTGTTTGTGGCGGCTTCCGCGGGCAACAGCGGCCCGGCCAATCAGGTGGCGCACATCAGCCCGTGGCTCACGACGGTAGGCGCTTCCACGCACGACCGTGCATTGACTGCAACGGTCACGCTGGGCAATGCAGCCGTTTACACCGGCGCATCGCTCAACTTGACGCCTCTGCTCGGCAAGGCTGTCGTGCTCGCCACAGACGCCGTATTGGCAGGCGCATTGGCTGGTAACGCGAACCTGTGCTTCAGCACTCCGGCCACGCTCGACCCTGCAAAAGTAGCGGGCAAGATTGTGGTGTGCACACGCGGTAGCAACGCGCGTGTCGACAAGAGCGCTGCGGTGAAGGCCGCGGGCGGTATCGGCATGATTTTGGTGGACAACGGCGCCGGTCTTGTGGCCGAGGCTCATTCAGTGCCCACCGTGCACATCAACGTTGCCGATGGCGCAGCAGTCAAAGTTTATGCAGCCACCACGTCGCCTACGGCATCTCTCAGTGCTTTCAGTCTTGGCACCGCACCAGCGCCCACCATGGCGGGATTTTCTTCACGCGGCCCCAACCAAGGCGACAGCAACATCCTGAAGCCCGACGTCACCGCACCTGGTGTCGACGTGATTGCGGCTGTCTCTTCGGCTGGTGGAACCACCGTGGCAGAAGCAACCGCGTCCCGGAATTCGATTGCGGCGGGCACTTTGGTTCCGCCACCCGACTGGTCGTCGTACCAGGGCACATCGATGTCCAGCCCTCACGTGGCCGGTATCGCGTTGTTGCTTAAGCAAGCGCACCCAACTTGGTCGCCTGCGGCCATCAAATCGGCACTGATGACAACCGCCTATCCCACGCTAGATGACGGCTTGGCAGGTGCGCAAAATGGCAGGCTGCCATGGTCACAAGGCGCAGGTCACATCGACCCTAACAAGGCCACCGATCCCGGTTTGGTCTACGACGCGGGCAAACTCGACTACGACGCTTACCAATGCAAAGTAAACCGTCCTTCTGTGACGGCCGCCGATTGCGCCGCGTCAGGTACGTTAAGTGAAACCTACAACCTGAACTTGCCGTCCATCACGGTGGGATCGGTGTTGGGCAGCGCGACCGTCACGCGCACGGTCACAAACGTAGGCAGTACGTCGGCCTCGTATGCCGCCTCGGTGTCAGGCTTGACCGGGTTCACCGCTGTCGTCACGCCGTCGAGCTTTACCCTCGCTCCCGGTGCCAAGCAAACCTTCACTGTGAAATTGACGGCTGCGGGCGCTGTCGAAAACGTGTGGAGCTTCGGTGCCTTGACCTGGGCCGACGGTGCACATGTGGTTCGCAGCCCGGTTCAAGCGCGCACGGGCAAAGCCATCGTTGCACCCGCAGAGATGACTGGCACGACCGTATCAGGCACTCGTTTGTTCACTGTGAAAACCGGTTTTGCGGGTCGCATGACCAGCATCAAAGGCGGCCTGAAAGACGTCACGCTTTCCGCTCCGATCAGCTTGTCACCTGGCGCGGAAAGTTTGGCTTCGCTGAAGGCCATTTGTGCCGCAGGCGCTGACAAGGCGAACGTGAAGGTGATGAATGTCACCATTCCGGTCGGTACTGTGGTTGCGAAGTTCGCGCTGCGCGATG
>JANPNT010000397.1:0-1854 GCA_031427655.1 Burkholderiales bacterium | reverse complement strand
ACACCTGATTCGGCCAATTTCACCAGCTGGCTCACGACCAACTCTGCCCCTTTGGCTCGGGTCACCCGGCTGATTGACCGCAATACTGGCCGGGACTGGATGGCCCAAGGCGGGCAATCGACTCAAACCGCCGAAGATGCGGTCTATGGCCGGGCCGAGGCGGTGGGCTGGGACGAATGCTTTCCCACGGTCGGGCGCTGTGATGCCGGCGCTACGGTCTGGGGGCGGACCCTGCGGGACCACGGCGACCTTTGGGGGCGGGCGTTTGGCGTGGTTGAACACCGGACCGACCAGCTGACGCTGGAAAACGAGACCGGGGAGGTCCGTTTTGTGCGAACTCTGCGCTTGCGGGGGGCCACGCTGCAAGCTGACTATCAGATCGACAACCTGACTGCACAGCCGATGCCTTACCTGTGGGCGTTGCACGGTCTTTTGGCAGTGCGGGCGGGCGAGCGGATTGTCCTGCCGGGAATCAACCAACTGAATGCGCCCTATGTGTCCCTAAATGGGGCCTTCATTGACCTGCCGCTGATCAGTTGGCCGGATACAAGCGCCGCGCTGGGCTTTGACATTGACATTGTGCAGCCCGACACCACCGGTTTCGCGGCGAAACTTTATGCCTCTGTCCCGGCACAGGCCCGCGCCATGGTCGGCGGAGTGGATGGGTGGCTGGAACTGGCATGGTCCGGTGACCAGATCGGCCATCTGGGTCTGTGGTTCACGTATGGCGGCTGGCCGGAACCGGGAGGTGTGCACCAGCTGGCCATCGAACCCACAACCGCCCCGGCGGGCGATCTGTCCGAGGCTATGGCACTGGGCCAAGCCAACCCACTGGCCCCCGGCGGATCACGCCGCTGGACTGTAACACTGACCCTGTCGCGCCAAGCTCAACCCAAAGGTGCTCATTATGTATGACTTGACTGATAAACTCGCCGTCATCACCGGGGGGACGCGGGGTATTGGGCTGTCTTTGGCCGCACTGATCCTGTCGCACGGTGGCAAAGTCGCGATCAACGGGCGCAGCAGCACGCCCGAGGCAGCGGCTTTGCAGGCCGAATATGGCCCCGACCGCGTTGCGATCCTGCTGGCCGATGTGTCGCAGCCCGATCAGGCGACGGACCTGATCAACCGGGCCGCCAGCCAGTTCGGACAGCTTAATATCCTTGTCCATGCGGCTGGCGGCCCAGCTGGTGGGACAGTGATGGACCTGACCGCCGATGCGTGGATGGAGGCCTTTGCGATCCATGTGCATCCGGTTTTCCACATGTTCCGGGCGGCCCAGCCGTTTCTGGCCAAACAGGGCGGGTCCGTGCTGCTGGTCTCTTCGGTTGCGGGCCTGCGCGGCTGTCCGGGGTCGGTCGCCTATCAAACCGTCAAAGGCGCGCTGATCCCTTTGGCCAAGGCGCTGGCGTTTGACAATGCCGCCGCCGGAATCCGGGTCAATGTCATCGCGCCGGGGGTCATCCGCACCCGGTTTCATGACAAGATGACTGATGCTGCCAAAGCCCATAACATCGCCAACCGGATCCCTTTGCGGCGTGAGGGGACCGCCGTGGACGTGGCCGAAGCCGCGCTTGGGCTGATCCAGAACGAATTCATCACCGGCGAAGTGCTGACCGTCGATGGCGGCATGTCGATGCGGATCACGGGGTAGGGCTGCGCAGGTCGGTTAATGCGGGTTGCGATGCTGCGCCCGCAACACCGCTGCCGATTGCCGGACAACTTCTGAAATCGGCAACAGCTGTTTGGCCAGTGGGCTGGTCTTGCGCCAGATCATGCCAATGGTGCGCGATGGGGTCGGGTTTTTGAACCGGGCGATCGACACCGGGGCGGACCGGGTTTCAACCGCCATCG
>JANPNT010000396.1:0-5489 GCA_031427655.1 Burkholderiales bacterium | reverse complement strand
ATGAAAAACGCCCTGGCGAACCAGTGCGAACTAGGGGTATCAGTGAGACTGCTTTGTTCAAGCAAGGGCCGCGGAGCTGGCTTTGCCAGGCCGCAGGCGCAGCGGCCCCCTCGGGGGGCACCAAACCTTCTTCGCTCCAGTCAAACTGGAAGGCTTCGCCCAGCTCGAAGGCCAGAGGCACGTAGGCTTTGGCGGAGATGGACTGGCCTTCGCAGTGTCGCCACGAGCGCACGAAGTCGGTCAGGCTGCTGTAGCAGCCCGTGTAGCCTTGGGCAACTATTTCTTCGAACAAGGCCCGCGTGGATCGACGCTCGTGCCGAGGCCGGTGGGCGTCGGCCTTGAGCGCTAACTTGAGCGTCTCAACAAACGGCGTGAGCTTGCGCGGTGTGCCGCTGCGCCGGTATTTCGGCTCCTCCAGCACCGGGGTCTTCAACCACTTGCGAACCGTGTTGCGCGACAAGCTCGTCAGCCGCACGATCTCCCGAACAGACTTCTTGTCGCGGAAATGCATCCGCTTGATCTTGCCAATCATGGCCATGGTGATCACTCCTTCTCCCCTGCTCTAAAAAGAGGCAGGTTAGGTGAAACACCCGGGTCAAATTTGAACTGGCATTAGGGCTTCAGGTGGGTCAGTTTTCGGTTGGCGTCAACACACTGGCAATTGAACAGCGCTCTGCCCCTTCCTTTGGTGGTCCGTGAGCTGCGCAGCGTGGCTTCGCTTACATGGAAGTGCACCGCTGTGCGGCGGGTGATCGCTACTTGGTAGGTTCGCGCGTGTCGTCGGTGATCTTGGGAGCTTGTCTCTGGGCTCGATGGCTCGGGGTGGTTGGGCTGATCGTCGGTACGCCTTTTTCTGACGCATAGCGCCTGCCATTCATCCCTTGAAGGTAAAGGCTGCGCCCATGTCCTCACCCGGCCTCTGCGCTTCGCTCCAAGCTGCGGCTAGTGGGCGTGCCCTCGTGTCCTGCATGGCTGTCGCTGGCCAACAGGCAGGGGTGCCAAGCCGTGCGAGGGCAACAGCATGCCCACACTCGATGAAGGCGGCTCAGAGCTGCACCGCTTTTCTCGGTCGCGCGCGGCGCGCTGATTTCGGTTCGCTCCAAAGGTGCAACCCTGTACCGCTACGTTGACGAAGATTGGAAGGTCCTATCTCGCAAAAAGGCCGAATGCTCCTCCGATCGTAAGGAATGGCGGGCCAACAAGAGGGCACTGGTCGCCTCGATGGTTCGCTGGCAGCGTGAAGTCGAAGACCTGCCGAGCCTGCAGGAGTTGATGGAGTGGCACCAGGACGGCATCTGTAAAACGCCGACCGATCCTCGCGTCGAGCCCGACGGCGCAAGATCCGACGACGTGCCTTCTTGGCTTCGCGCGCTGCGCCTGATCTGACACCGCCAAGCACAACGTGAGAGCCACCATGGATGACACCGCTTCCCCAACCATCGCCCGCCGCTTCCGTCTTTCTTCAGTCGCGGCCCACGATGAAAAACGCCGAGCGTTGAGCAAATAGGGGATGTGATCCGCTTACGATGTCGTGTACCAACGGGCACCGTCATGCGGTCGGACACCGACTATTTTACTCGAACTGATAGAGAACCAAGATGTTGGCCCTAGAGCGTTGCAATCACTCGCCTCCTAGTCGCGCTGCTGCTTACCGCGACAGGTAGCTCATATGCCGAGATCGGCATCACATTAAATAACACGTTTATTGAGAAGTACAAGAACCGCGCGACGATCGATGTTGAGTTCGTTGTCGACCATGAAACCACCGCAGTCGTTTCCTTTTGCAAGGCCGTTCTAAGAAGGTCGGGGAGTAACGACGCTCGGACTCAAGGCAATCGGGGTACGCCTCGAACAGGAGGAGACGGCACTGAAGGCGCGAGTTATTTCGCTTCGGAGAAAGGTCATTGCGCACTCCGATGAGGAATACATGCGTTTTCGCGGCACAACTTTCAGCCCTATGGAGGATCGCTCCATGATGATGCCGTTTTTCCAATTCAATGAGTTGCGTCATTTGGCGCGGGCACTTCAACGAACTGCGGCGTGCCGTCGGCGCTGCGCCTGTACACGCCGTCCAGCACCAGGCAATGCAGGTCCATTTGACGTTTTTCGCTGAGCCGAAGCGTTGAATCAGGCTGACGGCGCCGCTGTCGGCTTCGTGGGGCTTAAGCCCAGTCTGGTTAAGCAGACGGCGCGTCATCACGCGGTGCGCCGCCTGCATCACGGTCCTCACCAGCTTGGGCTGTGCGGCCAGCAGCAGGCGTAGGGGGATCGGCAGTCTTATGACCCAAGTGAGCACCCGCTGCCGCACCAACACGTGCGGGATGACGTTGTCTACCAAGTGCACCGCCGTCTGAGACATGCGCTGCGCGCCGCATGAGGGGCAAAATCCCTGGCGCCTGCAGCGGAGGGCGACGAGCTTGTCGTGCGCGCAGGCGCAGGGAGCCGTGGATCAGCACCCCGCATTCAAGTAAGGCGCCAAACTCATCTTTGACGAACTTCGGCCGGTCGGCGCCGGCAGCGTTTTCGGCTTGGGCGAAGAAGGTCGCTGCGTGCTGCTGAACCAGCTGGTTGATGCGGTTTTGCTCGACTCCCGTTTTCACGTCACGCTGGACAATGGGCACAGGCTTGTGGCTCATACGTCTGGAAAAATGCGTAAAAAACACATCCTTGTTCTGGCAGGCGATCAGGTATCACTGGAGCTTTCTCCGCATGACCTTAGCAAGCGCCGCATACCTTCCGGCGCATTGCGAGTCGTGGACTTGGGCCAGGCGCAGGCACAGCCCATGCGCGAATCCCGGTAAGCGCATCACCGGGCGCAGCCCGATGCAAAAACGCCCGGCAAAGGACCTTTTTATTGTTTACTGGTCTGCCTCAGTGCGGACCAGCCATGTGTTCGGTCTTTCGGTTGAGCAGCACTTCCGGCTCCTGGGCTTCTTCCGAGGTCTCGTTGTTCAGGCCTGCGTTCATGCGCTCAACATCAAGATCCCCCGTCCATTTGGCAACTACCAGTGTGGCAACGCCATTGCCGATCAGGTTGGTCAGTGCCCGTGCTTCTGACATGAAGCGGTCAATGCCCAAAATAAGTGCCAGCCCTGCCACAGGCACTGTGCCGACGGCCGAGAGCGTCGCTGCCAGCACGATGAACCCGCTGCCTGTGATGCCCGCCGCGCCTTTCGAGGTTAGCAGCAACACAGTCAACAGCGTCAGCTCTTGCGTCAGCGTCATGGGCGTGTTGGTCGCCTGCGCGATGAATACCGCCGCCATCGTCAGGTAGATGGCCGTTCCATCAAGATTAAAGGAGTAGCCGGTTGGTATCACGAGGCCCACGGTTGTCTTTTTCGCGCCCAGGTTTTCCATCTTCTCCATCATGCGCGGCAGCACGGACTCAGATGACGATGTGCCCAGCACAATTAGCAGCTCTTCCTTTATGTACTTGATGAACTTCCAGATTGAAAAACCGTGAAAACGGGCAATCAGGCCGAGTACCAAAAAGATGAAGATCAGGCAGGTCAGGTAAAACGCGCCCATCAGTTTTCCAAGTGAAAACAGGCTGCTCACACCGTATTTTCCAATCGTGAAGGCCATAGCACCAAACGCGCCAATCGGCGCCAGTTTCATGATGAAGCCAACGATGGTGAACAGCACGTGGGACACTTTTTCAATGAAGTCAAACACCATCGTGCCCCGGCCACCAAAGCGGTGCAGCGCGAAGCCAAACAAAACGGCAATCAACAGCACCTGCAAAATCTCACCTTTTGCAAATGCGTCCACCAATGTGGCCGGAATAATGTTGAGAATAAAGTCGGTCGTGCCCACCATCTTGCCCGGGCCGGTGTAAGCGGCAATTGACTTGGTGTCCAGCGTGGAGGCGTCGATATTCATGCCAGCACCCGGCTGAAATACATTGACAAGGACCAAGCCGATGATCAGTGCAATCGTGCTGACAACTTCAAAGTAAAGCAGTGCGAGGCCACCCGTCTTGCCGACTTTCTTCATGTCCTCCATGCCCGCAATGCCGATCACCACTGTGCAAAAGATGATGGGCGCAATGATCATTTTGATCAGCTTGATGAAGCCGTCGCCGAGCGGTTTCATGTCTGCCCCGACAGACGGATATAAATGACCCAAGGCCACGCCGGCAATGACGGCGCACACCACTTGTAGATAAAGGGAGCGATAAAAGGGAGTTTTTTTGGGGGTGTCCATAGAGGTGGTCATCAACGTGATGCTGGTTGTCAATGAATAGCATTAATTTAGTGCTTTGGCGACTGAAAGCAATGTGGAATCCACACTTTGCAGCGCCAATGCGTGCCGGTGCCGCCACGCAGGCGAGCTCAACATCGACTCTCGATTTTTGCACGTCGACGTGCTCGCGGTGGAGATGCCTTCGGCACCGCAGGAGCGCCGCCTGTACGGACAACTGCTGCTGGCGCTGAATGCACGCTATCGGCCAGGCGGCCGGCTAGCGGCTAGCGCCCGTTGAGTACACAGCATTGACGCTGCTGAGCAAGGCGCCGCCGCGCATCATCGTCGTCCACTAAATTTGCGAGCATGAACGCAGCGCAGGAGGTTCCGAGCAACGCGTCTACCGCCACCGGCGTGGGTACGCTGGTGATCGACCCTGCCACTCGCGCGGCCAGCGGCGGCATCGCGCTCACTGGCATAACAGCTGTGATGGCGCCCATTCACCTGGGTGCGCCGGGTGCCAACGGAGGCGTGATCATCGCGCTGACCAGCGCCGGCGGCGGCGTGTGGAACGTTCCGGCCAACGCCACCCTGACGGAAGCGCAACTCAAGGCGTTCAAGCAGGGCAACCTGTATTTCAACGCCCACAGCGCCCCACACCCCGGCGGTGAAATCCGCGGTCAGATTCGCTGACAGCTTCCAAAGCTTTTTGGTGCGCCGATCGGCCGACGGTCGATTGGCGCCGAGGCAACTGAAATTCCGCTTCGATTTGGCGGACATGAATTTCACTCAATAAGCAGTCCGAGCCGCTTTGAGCCATTCCGCGGTACCCGGCGGGTTGTCTTCACTAGATGCTCGAACTGGTGCGCTCAGGTCGCGACAATAAGCAGCTGGCCGAAGCGTTTTCAGCGGTGGGTGTCTGTGTTGTGGCCGGGGGTGCGGACGATTTCTTGGACTACCTGGAGGGTAGGCATGTATTCATACGAGGACCGGCTTGGAGCCGTGCGGCTTTACATCAAGCTGGGCAAGCGGCGCGGCTTGACGATTCGACAGCTGGGGTGTCCGACGAAGAACGCGCTCAAGACCTGGCACCGCGAGTACGAGCAGCGCCTCGACTTGCCCGGCAGCTACGTGCGCCCGCCGAGGTACTCGCAGCCGCTCAAGGAACTGGCCGTCGGGCACTACTTCGAGCTCGGCCGCTGCATTGCGGCGACGGTCAAGGCGTTGGGTTATCCCTCGCGATCATTGCTGTCCGTGTGGCTTCAAGAGCTGCATCCGCAGGAGCGCGCGCGCATCGTCGGTCG
>JANPNT010000395.1:0-3360 GCA_031427655.1 Burkholderiales bacterium | reverse complement strand
CCTTAAACATCAGAGCAATTCCCTTGCCCATAACACCAACAGTGTTGTTCACGCTGAAGCAGCCAGCGCCATGGGGCTGGCCATGGGCACGCCCGTCGCCTTCGGTACGGTAGACGCCCTGAGCGAAGCCATCAGCGTGGGTGCCACCGAACCCGGCGACTTGATGCTGATGCACGGCAGCACCACCTTCTTCATCTTGGCGCAAGACCAACCCACGCCAGACCCGCGCGTGTGGACGGTCGCGGGCGCGTCCCCCGGCCGCTTCAACTTGGCCGCAGGCATGGCCACCACAGGCAGCCTGACGCGCTGGTTCAAGGACGAGCTGGCGCGTGATTTGTCGCCAGAAAATGGCTACGCGCAGCTGTTCGCTCAAGCCAAAGCAGTGGCACCAGGCGCGGGCGGGCTGTTGGTGTTGCCGTACTTCAGCGGCGAACGCACACCCATCAACGACCCGCAAGCCAGCGGCGTGATCGCAGGCTTGAGCTTGTCGCACACGCGCGCCCAGATGTTCCGCGCCGTGTTGGAAGGCGTGGGCTTCGGAGTGCGGCACAACCTGCAAACATTTGCCGCCATCGGGGCCACAGTGCGGCGCGTGGTGGCGGTGGGCGGCGGCACGCAATCTGACACCGGCCTGCAAATCGTCTCAGACATCTCAGGTGTGCCCCAAGTGCTGACCCAGGTGACGATAGGCGCGTGCTACGGCGATGCTTTCTTGGCGGGCCGAGCCGCAGGTTTATTGAACGAAGCCGATCTGCACCGATGGGTCAAGCCCGGGCGGGTGATTGTTCCGAACCTGCAGCACAAAGCCATCTATGACGCCGTGTTCGAACAGTACTTGAAGCTCTATTCGGGCACGCGAGACGTGATGCATGCCTTGAAAGCGATTGCGAAAAACGCGTAGGCGCTTGCGCGCGCAAGTTCGGACGCAAGCCGCGCGAAGTCAGTACCCGCGCTTCAAACGCGCTTCACTCACCCATGTGGCGTGAAACCCATTGGGCACGCGCACCGGCAGGGTGATCCGGCATATCGGGCCCGCTGAAATGTTCGCCGCGTCCATCACCACAACTTTGGACTTTTGCGCATCGCCGTCCCAGACGAAGCCGACGAGGTAGCCGTCGTCTTCTGCGGCAGATGAATCAGTTGGCGCTTCTCTTGGGGCTTCTCTTGGACCTTCACTTGGAGCTTCTCTTGGAGCAAAAGGAGCTTCGCTCCACCATTTGTTCGGCCCCTCGTGGTACGTCTGGCAACTGCCACGCTGAAGGTCGTACCTGACCACGCCGCAAAAGCGCGGCTCTCCAGCGCGTTGCGCGGGGCCCATCAGCGTGTGCCATGAATAGCGGGTCTTGAAGCCTTGCATCCAGGAATTGATGACAGGGAATTCGCTGTTCAACACGTCGTCAATCACACGCTCGCGGGTGCGGCCGGTGCGCAGGTTGAAGCGCCATTCGTGGAAGTAAAAATCGTGCACCAACTGCGCGGTCAGGCGCGGCACTTCATCCACCAGCAAGCCGCCCTGCGCATCGCGCGGAATGCGAAACGGTGTGCCGGTCATGACGATCTCCACACCGCCTTGGCCGTCGTCTTCCTCCCATGCGTTGGACACGTGATACAGGTAAGTGGGGCTGGCTTCGAACCAGCGAATTTGATCTGCGCTGCCGTGGCGCGGCACCACCGCAAAGCGGGCCGGTGTGTGGCCGTGAAACTTCAATTTGTGGCGACCTGCGGCCAGCGCGTCGGCGTCCTGAAACAGCGGTAAATCGTGCAGCACGCTGTAGTTGGGCGTGATGGCCATGTCGTGCGGCAAACGCGGGCCGGGCAAGGCGATGGGGATGAAAGTCTTCAACGCACCGTGACGGTCGAGCACACCGTAGTGCATGTAGGGCGCGGTGGTGCCGTAGGCAAAAAACATCAATTCGCCGCTGCGTTCATCGACTCTGGAATGGGCCGAAATGGGCACGCCCGCCAAGCGCGGGTCGGTGCCGAGTTTGCCGAGTGTCGCCAGGTCGGCAGGGTCGCAGCGGTACACATCGCCGCCGAGGTACCACATGGAAATGAGGCTGCCGCCGAAGTACTTCACGTCGGTGTTGGACGTGTTTTTCATCGGCGCTGGTTGGACCAGCGCGCCGGGCTCGCCGCGACGCGGTGGGTCTTTGATGCCTTGCCACAGCGCCTGGCCTGCGGCCAGTTCTTCCTGCAAGCCATCGGTCATGACCCAGCGGTTGCGGTACTCCACGCGGCCACGCTCAAAACGCACGGCGTGCAGCATGCCGTCGCCGTCAAACCAGTGGTAGCGGCCCGGCGCAGCAAAGCGGCGGTTCGGGCCGGTGCGCACGTAAAGGCCGTTCAGGTCGGCGGGCACTTCGCCTTCGATTTCCAGCGCATCGGTGATGACGCATTCGCGGTCCACCGGAGCAAAGGCGCCGTTCAGCGTTGGCACATCGTTGACAAGTTCAGCATGGCCCATGGCTCGGCTCCTTCGCGTCATCACATTGCCTCAGTTTAGGGCGGGTGCGAGACGCGGATGCGAGACGCAGGTGCGAGACACGGGTGCGAGAATTGAGGTATGCGCTCAAGCCCCGAAAACAGCCTCACCATCACCACCCCCGACGACTGGCATTTGCATGTGCGCGACGGTGCCGCCATGGCCGCCGTGGTGCCCGACACCGCCCGCCAATTTGCCCGCGCCGTCATCATGCCCAACCTCAAGCCGCCGATCACCACCACGGCGCAGGCCATGGCGTATCGCGACCGCATCAAAGCGGCGATGCCTTCTGGTGCAGGATTCGACGCGAGCTTCGAGCCGCTGATGACGCTGTATCTCACCGATCACTTGCCTGCCGACGAAATCGTGCGCGCCAAGGAATCGGGCGTGGTGGCCGTGAAGCTCTACCCCGCCGGAGCCACCACGAACAGCGACGCAGGCGTCACTGATTTGCGCAAAACCTATTCGACGCTGGAAGCCATGCAGCGTTTGGGCATGCCGCTGTTGGTGCACGGTGAAGTCACCACCGCCGACATTGATTTGTTCGACCGCGAAGCGGTGTTCATCGACACCCAACTCATCCCTTTGCGGCGCGACTTTCCGGCACTGAAAATCGTGTTCGAGCACATCACCACCTTGGAGGCGGCGCAGTACGTTGCATCAGCGGATGCGAACACTGCGGCCACCATCACCGCCCACCATTTGCTCTACAACCGCAACGCCATGTTCATCGGCGGCGTGCGCCCCCACTATTACTGCTTGCCAGTGCTGAAGCGTGAAAAGCACCGTTTGGCTTTGGTGGCTGCCGCCACCGGAACAAGCCACAAATTCTTCTTGGGCACCGACAGCGCGCCGCACGCATCGCACCTGAAGGACAC
>JANPNT010000394.1:0-6468 GCA_031427655.1 Burkholderiales bacterium | reverse complement strand
GAAGGGAATTTGGTGAGGGCTTGCATGCAAATGTCCACGCCTTGCCCGTCGCCCAAATCGAAACCGTTGAACGCGATGCCCGCGCCCCAGGTGTTGTCCAGGGCACACAGCACGCCGCGCGTTTTGCACACGCCAACGAGTGCGGGCAAATTGGGGAACTCCATCGTGATGGAGCCAGCGGCCTCCAGCCACACCAGTTTGGTAGCGGGCCCAATCATGCTGTGCAGTGACTGCGCATCCATCGCATCGTAAAAGCGGCAAGTGATGCCCCACGCGGCGAGCTCGTGCGTCGCCAGTTCTTTGCCGGGGCCGTAAGCATTGCTCGGAATCAGCACTTCGTCACCCGACCTCAGCAGCGCCATGTCGACCAAGGCGATGGCCGCCAAACCGCTGGGCAGCAACAAGGTTTGCAAGCCGCCTTCCAGCGTGGCAATGCGTTCTTCCAGCACCATGCTGGTGGGCGTACCGTGCAGGCCGTAGGTGTAGCCATTGCGGTTTTTCCAGTCGCGTAATCGCATGGCAGCGGTGTTTTTGAAGATCACCGTGGACGCTTTGAAAACGCCCGGCGGCACCGCATCAAAACCCTCGGGGGCACGGTAAGAGTGATGAATGAGGCCGGTGATTTGGTGATGCGTCATGACTGCCTTAGAACTGCTTCAAATCGGTTGGGCGATGAGGTCGTGGCCTTGCGTGCCCACAATGCGTGCCCGCGTGAACTCGCCCACTTTCAAGGTCTTCGACGCCTTTTCAGGCGGCAGCAGTTTGACCACCCCGTCGATCTCCGGCGCGTCGGCATAACTGCGGCCCACACCGCCTTTGCGGCCCAGCGCAGGGGCTGAGTCGATCAGCACTTGCATGGTCGCGCCCACGCGTCGGGCCAACTTGGCGGCAGACACCGCTTCGGCCACTTCCATGAAGCGCGCGCGGCGCTCTTCGCGCAGCGCAATCGGCAGCATGCCGGGCAGATCATTGGCGGTGGCACCGTTCACCGCGCTGTACGCAAAACATCCCGCGCGGTCAATTTCGGCTTCGCGAATGAAGCCCAGCAAGTGCTCAAACTCAACTTCGGTTTCGCCCGGAAAACCGGCGATGAAGGTACTGCGAATCACAATATCCGGGCAAGCCTCGCGCCAACGCTGCAAGCGCTCCAAGTTCTTTTCACCACTCGCAGGTCGCTTCATGCGCTTCAGCACCTCGGGGTGGGAATGTTGGAACGGCACGTCGAGGTAAGGCAGCACACCGCCGCGGGCCATCAAGGGCAAGATGTGA
Organism: Burkholderiales bacterium; assembly: GCA_031427655.1. Classification (GTDB taxonomy): domain Bacteria; phylum Pseudomonadota; class Gammaproteobacteria; order Burkholderiales; family Burkholderiaceae_C; genus JANYJJ01. The sequence continues at coordinate 5,199 of JANPNT010000394.1, read as the reverse complement.
TCGACATGCGGGTAGGGGTAGACGTAATGCAGGCGAACCCACGCGCCGTGCAGAGCAGCAATCTCACTCAACTTTTCGCACAAATCGGTCATGTGCGTTTTCACGGGGCGGCCATCCCAAAAGCCGGTGCGGTACCTCACGTCCACGCCGTAAGCGCTGGTGTCCTGGCTGATCACCAGCAGCTCTTTCACGCCGGACTCGAACAGCCGCTGGGCCTCGCCCAGCACATCGCCAATCGGGCGCGACACCAAATCGCCGCGCATGCTGGGGATGATGCAAAAGCTGCAGCGGTGGTTGCAGCCTTCGCTGATTTTTAAATACGCATAGTGACGCGGCGTGAGCTTTACACCCTGAGCGGGCACCAAATCAATGAACGGATCATGTGGTTTGGGCGAATGCAAATGCACTGCGTCCATCACTTCTTGCGTGGCGTGTGGACCGGTGACGGCCAGCACGCTGGGGTGCATTTGGCGCACCAGGTTGCCCCCGCCCTCGCCTGTGTCCTTTCCACCTTTCGCACCCAAGCAACCGGTCACGATGACCTTGCCGTTTTCAGCCAACGCCTCACCGATGGTGTCCAGGCTTTCCCTTACGGCGTCGTCGATGAAGCCGCAGGTGTTGACGATGACCAAGTCGGCCCCGGCAAAGGTTTTGGACGTTTCGTAGCCCTCAGCGCGAAGCTGGGTCAGGATCAGTTCGGAGTCGGTCAGCGCCTTCGGGCAACCGAGCGAGACGAAACCGATTTTGGGGATGTAGGTTTGTGGCGAAGAAGTCAGCGTGGCTTGTGTCATCGGCGCATTTTCGCTGATGTCGGCGAACGCGAATTCAGGACTTCACCGCAGAGGTGCAGAGGACGCATAGAAAGCGCAGAGGAATACAGAAGCTTCTTTTTTTCTCTGCGTACCTCTGCGCCTCTGCGCTGAGGACTCTAAAACCAAGCGGTCAACGCTTGGTCGGCAAGAACGCAGGAAAAAGCGACCCTGCCTGCTTGGTCATTTGCTCTTGCATTTGCGTGAACATGTTTTTCGACTGCTCGAGGTAATTGCTCATCAAGCCTTGCACGGCAGGGGCTTGACCTGCCAGGAACTGTGTCCACAACTCGGGCGACATCGCTTGCGGGTCGTACAAGCCCTTGGACTGCTCGTTCACGCCCGCTTGAATGTCGGTGAAGGCTTGCAGGTTGTGCTCAAGGTAAGAGCCCATCATTCCTTGCATGGCTTGGCCGTAGAAGCGAATGATTTGCGCAAGCGACTGCGACGAGAACATCGGCACGCCGCCGGTCTCTTCTTCCAGAATAATTTGCAGCAGGATGCTGCGCGTCAGGTCATCGGCAGTTTTTGCGTCACGCACCACAAAAGCCTGACCCGCCATGACCATTTTTTTCACATCGGCCAGCGTGATGTAGCTGCTGGTCTGGGTGTCGTACAAGCGGCGGTTGGGGTACTTTTTGAGAACGCGGGCGGAGTTCGCTTCAGGGGCTGCGGGAGTCGATTTGCTTGAAGCGGTGCGGCTGGACTTGGCGATTTTTTTCGTTGCAGGCGGTGGTGAAGCAACGCGACGTGTGGTGGCCATGGTCGGCGCTCCTGGGTACAAATGTATTGATCTGACGGTGGCAAATTTATTCTAGAAGCGCCTCGAAACCAGGCCCGAAGGTGTTTACCCGGCTGATTTTCAAACGCGGTCGGCGAGTTTCTCTGCCCGGTGCAATTCGGCGGTGACCGCCAACGCAAGGCCGCGCGATCCTGTGACCCACGACTCGGATGAAGTTTTCAATTCAAAGCCTGACGGCCGCGGAAACATGTGCTCCAGGGCTTCGCGCGCACAGAGCAGGCGTGCGTCTTGGGCATTCGCGTTGTCGGTGGTGTCGTTGACGCAAAAGAAGTCGAGCTGGCCCCAAGATGCCGTCAGCGTTCCAAGTTGGCTGGCCGCATCGGCGCAGCCGGTGGACACATACAAATGACGGTAGTCGCGGCTGCGCACCAGACCGCGCGCCATCCCCCAACGCAGCGCGAAATCACAGATCAAGCTGGGCTGATCCCAGCTGCGAAACACCGTGGCGCGGGCGCGAGCGAACAGATCGGGCGCTTGCTGCTCCAACGCGAACAAGGCAGAGCGCAAAAGCGGCCGTGGCGCGTGCGCAAAGGTGTTGAAGCGATGTTCGTCAGCATGGAGCCACAGCTTGGACAGGCGGCACGCGTTGTCGGGCGCGGGTGCATCAGCATGCGGTGGTTCGTCGCTGACCGGGGCGTCATCAGACCAAGCGGCGTAGCTGCCGCCGTCAAAAAACCAATCGTCGGCATGCACCGGCGCGCCGAAAAAAACATCGTCGTTGAAGTAGAAAAATCGCTCCGACAGGTTAGGGATGCGGTGCACATAAGACTCGATGTGGCCTGAGTCGAAAGTGGGCAATTGCGCAGCCGGAATCAAATCGCGGTGGTCGATGACCGTCAGGCGCTCAGAGTTGCGCAGCCAGCTGGGCGTTTGCGCGTCGGTGACCAAGTAAACATGGCCGTGCGCAGGGAAAAATCGTTCCAGCGCGCGCAAGCTGTAGCGCAACTCGTCGTTGTCACGGTAGCGGCCCTCGACGTTGCCGTGCAAGGCCATGCGGCTGCCGCAGTCGTGGGCCAAGCCCGAAAAAGCCGCAGCTCGCTTGAGCCGCCAAACGGGGTCGTTGCCGTTGACCCAAAGGTAGACGATGTCGATGGGCGCTGCTTGCGCGGGTTGGCTTGTCATGATGAGCAATCTGAACGACGGAAAGAGGTTGGCCATGAAGCGCGCGCGATGAAAACGCAGCGAACCGCAAGCCCGAAAAACGCCAGCTTGCGACGCCGATCGTTTGATTTTTTTTAGCGGTTGATGTGCGGGTGTGCAGGCCTTGAACCTCAGTCCACGCGCATCGAGCCAGTGAAGCTGACCTCAGGCCTTGTGCCGAGGCGTTTTCTAGCTGGGAGATGGAGTTTATCCCCGCTTGCTGCCCAAAACGCACCGCGCTCGACTTGTGCGATGTCGGGTCGACACACCCGGCAAAAAAATGGCCATCAGCCCGTCGCCAACAATTTGGTTCACCACGCCGCCTTGGCCGATGATGACGTGCACGCGGCCTTCGGCGCTCAGGCGGATCACCAGACCGGGAAAACGCGGCGGTGCCCAGGGCTGCGCCGCAGGGTGCTCGCGCGAGCCGTCGGTCGCGATCAATCGTCCGTCGGCGGCCACACTGATCGCTCGTAGCTTCCTTTTGATGCGCATCAAGCCGCGCCCTGAGACTTGAACCGACCATGTGCCAGCGGTGCAATGGGGAGCGCGGGTGGAGTTGACGTTGTGAGCCCATGACGCCGATGCCGGTCAGCTACTTTGCCGTCACTCACAACCAGGGGAGATCAACATGGGTTCAACCAGGATGACTTTGCCCTTCTGTGGCTTCGGCAGCAACCATCCAGGCAGTTGCGCCGCGCCTACCCACAGCAGGACGGAACAGCCCGTATGCTGAAACGCTCCATCAGACATCTTCTGCTTTGGTCGAGCCTGCTACAGGGCGGAGTGGCGAGTGCAGCGCAGCCAACGACACCGCCCTCACCCGCGCTGGCAACCGCAACCGTCGGAACAGCCGGGCCGGGACAGTCCACCAGCTTCGACGGTGTGGTCGAGGCCGTGCGCCAGACCGTGCTGGCCGCTCAAGTGGCGGGTGCCGTGGTGGCGCTCGACGTGAGAGTCGGCGACGCCGTCAAGGCCGGCCAGGTGCTGGCACGCATCGACGCGCGGGCTGCCGACCAGAACACTGCCGCCAGCGACGCGCAGGTGACGGCCGCTCGCGCTTTGCTCGACATGGCAACCAAGGACCTCGAACGCCAGCAGCAGCTCTTCCAGAAGCGCTACATCAGCCAGGGTGCGTTGGAGCGTGCCGAATCGCAGTTCAAGTCGACGCAGGCGCAGGTCGCAGCGCAATTGGCACAGGCCGGTGCCACACGCACGCAGTCGGGGTTCTTCGTGGTCAGGGCACCCTATGCCGGCATCGTGTCCGAGGTGCCCGTCGCCTTGGGCGACATGGCCATGCCCGGCCGACCGCTGGTGATGCTGTATGACCCGACCCGTTTGCGCGTCACGGTGTCGGTGCCACAGTCGGCAGCACTCGGTCTGCAAAAAGGTGCCGCAGTGAGGATTCAGCTGCCCGGCCTGCCCGCCGATCGTGAATGGATGACGCCTTCGCGCATGGTCGTCCTGCCGACGGTCGACCCCGGCACGCACAGTGTGCAATTGCAGCTGGAGCTTGCGCCTGCGGCAGCACCAGCGCCGGGCACCGCCGTCGACCCCGCAAGCGTGCTCGCACCAGGCCTGTTTGCTCGCGCCTGGGTGCCCGGTGCCGTGGGCGGCCCGGCGCGATTGAACGTGCCGGCCCGGTCGGTGGTGCGCCACGCCGAGATGACCGGCCTGTACGTGGTCGGCGCAGACGGTCGGCCGGTACTGCGCCAGGTTCGCCTGGGTTCGGTGCAAGGCGACAGCGTCGAGATCCTGAGTGGCGTAGCGGCCGGCGAGCTCATCGCGCTCGACCCGCAAGCCGCCGCAGGCGTGCGCTGAGTCTCGACAAAACGCGCTGTTGACCGCCAATCAAACGTCAGACACCGCCATGCAGCTTCCCTTCACCGCCGAGCAGTTCTATGGCGTCTTCCGCGACTACAACACCACGCTGTGGCCGGTTCAGATGTTGTTGGCCGTGGTGGCTGTCGTGGGGCTCGTGCTGATCGCGCGAGCGCGATCAAAAGCGGCGCGCGCACCCTCACCCACGCCTGAACAGGCAAATGCGATGCCATGACGCCTGCCTTGGGCATCTCTGGCCGCATCGCCGCCTTCTTCCAGACGGCGCAGATCACGCCGCTGCTGGCCTTGATGGCCTTGCTGCTGGGCGGTTTTGCCGTGCTCGTGACGCCGCGCGAGGAAGAGCCGCAGATCAACGTCACGATGGCCAACGTGCTGATCCCGTTCCCCGGTGCGGCCGTTCGTGATGTCGAGCAGATGGTCGCCATACCGGCCGAACAGGTGCTGTCGCAGATCAGCGGCGTCGAGCACGTGATGTCGACCGCAAGCCCCGGCCTGGCCGTGCTGACGGTGCAGTTCAAGGTCGGCGTGCCGCGCACCGATGCGCTGGTGCGGCTGTACGACACGGTGAACTCCAACGCCGACTGGTTGCCTAAATCACCCAACGGC
>JANPNT010000393.1:0-10337 GCA_031427655.1 Burkholderiales bacterium | reverse complement strand
GGCGATCAGACATGAGAGGCTCCGAACTGGCATAATTCAAAATTGAATTATAAACTTTCTGGTCTGCGGTAAAGCTGAAAGGTGTGCGTTGGTGGTCACACCAACACGTGATTCTCGGTTTTTGTCGGGGCCGTCACATGCGCTGGATCAAGTCGCAAGCGCCGCACTCCTGCTTTTCGCAGCCGCAAAAATATCCACCAAACGCGCCATGGCAGATCGCTCCGCCCTTCCAATTCTTGCTGCCAGGTCCAAGGCTGGCGCGGCTGTGCCTTCAACCTCGGCGGCTTCAACTCCAGCCTCCGCCCCCGCCAAGCGCGACGGCAGCGCAGGCCTGACCTTGGCGCGCAGTGCCCTGTACGTGCAAGTGGCCGAGCGCATTCGGGGGCGCATTCTTGACCACACGCTGCCGCCCGGCAGTTGGATCGACGAGCAGCGCCTCACCGCCGACTACGGCATCAGCCGCACGCCGTTGCGCGAAGCGCTGAAGGTGCTGGCCGCCGAAGGTTTGGTGACCATGAAGTTGCGCCGTGGCGCGTACGTCACCGAGGTGTCCGAGCGCGATTTGGCCGAGGTGTTTCACTTGCTGTCGTTGTTGGAATGCGACGCCGTTGCTGTGGTGGCGCAGCAAGCCAGCGATGCACAAATCAGTGAGCTGGCTTCACTGCACGCGCAGCTTGAAGCCAGTGTGGCCGACCCCAACGCCTTTTTTGCGGCGAATGAGCGTTTTCACATGCATTTGCTCGACATTGCCGACAACCGCTGGCGCAACCAAATGGTGGCCGATTTGCGCAAGGTGATGAAGCTGAACCGCCATCATTCGCTGTTTAAGCAAGGCCGCTTGGCAGCCTCACTCAAAGAGCATCGCAAAATCATGGCCGCATTGAAGGCGCGCAATGCGCCGCTGGCACAAGAGCTCATGCAAGTGCACATGTCGCACGGCGAGGAGGCGGCTGCGCGGCCTTGACCTCTCGCAGAACCGCAATGCGCTTCGCCAAAAATCGACTGCGACAATCCTAAAAATGACGGCATTAATTCCCAAGGCGCCTGCCCACCCTTTGCTCAGCCTGATTGCCGTGGTGGCGCGCGACGGTGGCATCGGCCACCAAAACACCCTGCTTTGGCACCTGAGCGAAGACCTCAAGCATTTCAAGCGCGCCACGCTGGGCTGCCCCGTCATCATGGGCCGGAAAACTTGGGACTCGATCGGCCGCCCTTTGCCCGGTCGCCGCAACATGGTCGTGACGCGAAACGCGGCTTGGAACGCGACGGGTGCCGAGGCCGCAGCCGACCTTGCCAGCGCTTTGAAACTGGTGTCTGGCGCACCCAAAGTCTTTGTGATCGGCGGTGCCCAGCTCTACGCTGCCGCGCTGCCCTTCGCCGACGAACTGGTGCTTACCGAAGTCGACGCGCAAGCCCCCGCCGACACTTTTTTCCCGCCTTGGGAGCGCAGCGCATTCACTGAAATCCATCGCGATCCACACACCGACTCCGGCGGTTTGAACTACGCCTTCGTGACCTATCAACGCATCCAACTCTCTCCACACCAAAAGGAAACATGACATGTCAGCAGACGGATTTCACGTACACGGCCCCCACGAACACGAACTCGAACACGCGGCGCACGCCGAACCCAAAGGCATGGCCGGGCAGCTGGCCGTCATCACCGCCATCATCGCTACCGTCGGCGCGATGTTTTCCTACATGGGCGGTGCCACGCAGGCCGACGCCGGCTTGTTCAAGAACGACGCCGCCATTAAAAAAACCGAAGCCGGCAACCAATGGAATTACTACCAAGCCAAAAGCGGCAAACAAAATTTGGCCGAGCTGGCAATAGAGCTGGCACCTGAAGCACGCCGAAGCTTCTACACCGACGAAATCAAGCGCTACAAAACCGAGAAAGCCGACATCAAACTCGCCGCTGAAAAGCTGGAACTCGAGTCCAAATCCTTCGACGACAAGAGCGCCGAAAAAATGCACCAACACCATCGGTGGGCACAGGCCACCACCGCCTTGCAAATTTCCATCGCGCTGGCCGCCATTGCCTTGCTGACCAAGCGCAAGTGGCTGGAGTACGCCGTGTTTGGGCTCAGCAGCGTGGGCGTGGCGTTGGGCGCGCTGGCCTACCTGCACGTGTGATCTTCGGCTGAAGCTCCGAAGGGCTTGACAGCCTGGGGCGAGCGAGCAGATACTGGATAAATAAACAGTATTTTGAGCGCCGCCATGACCACTCCTTTGCAACGAGCCTACCGCGAAAGCTACCGCTTAACCTACCGCCCCAGCCCGGTTCCACGCTTACCGGCATGGGCGATAAACATCTGGAATTGGCTTTGAAACCCGGGCAACTCCTCCGCGCTTTGCGGTAGCGGCAGTTAAAACGCGGCCCTTTCTGTTCCCCCTGATTCGCCGCCGCCGGATTCGCCGCATTGCAACCGTCGATCTTGAGCAACACCCGACACCCGACAACCGCAGCCCCGGTCGCCCAACTCGCACCTGGCTTGACTGCCCCGGCCGAGCGACCGGTGCGCTTGGTCAGCGTGTTGCGGGTGGTGTGTTTGGTGTTCAACGAAGGCCACTCTGCGCGTGCCGCCGGACTGGCCGACGTTGCCATTCGCCTGGCGCGCTTGCTGCAAAGCTTGCTGCCCGAGCAGAGCCCGAAGTGAAGGGGTAGCTGGCGTTGATGCTGCTGCATAACGCACGCCGCGATCCTCGCACCACGCCGAACGGCGAACTGGTGCTGCTGGCGGATCAAGACCGCGCCTTGTGGAACCGCGGCGCCATCGCCGAGGGCTGCGCGCTGGTGGAGGTCGCGCTGTCGCAGCAGGGCTTTGGTGCCGATGCACTGCAAGCTGCCATTGCCACTGTGCATGCGGAAGCTCCCAGCGCCGCAGCCACCGACTGGCCCCAGATCGTGGGCCTGTACAACGCGTTGCTGCGCATCTAGGCCAGCCCGGTGATGCCTTGAACCGCGCCATGGCGGTCGGCATGCGCGACGCCCCGCAGGCCGGGCTGGCGCTCATCGATCCGCGGTTGTCCCTGCCTGAGTTCGCGGACTATCACCGCGCTCCCGCCGCGGCCGCAGACCTGTGCTGCCTTGCCGGCCGTCACCACCAGGCAGCGGTGCACTGTCGGGCTGCTGCTGCCTTGGCGAAGCAGGAACCTGAGCGGCGTTTTCTGCTGCGCAGATTGGCCGAGGTCGGTGGCTGAGATTATTTCGCATCCACTGTCGAAATCAAAGTTCGCCGTTCGCGTTGCTGTTTGCTAGCGACACCCCATCGGGCATGCCGTTTGAAGGCATCAAGGGAGTGAGGATCGCGTTGCAGTACGACACCGTTGACGAAGCGCACAGCGCGTTCAGCGCCCTGTCACGAGGCGGGCAAATCACCATGTCCATGGCATCCGCTTTTTGGGCTGAAAATTTGGCATGCTGACCAACTGATTTGGCACCAGTTGAGCCGTCAACGGCGTGCCGATTGAAATCAAGTGACCCCCGCCGGACCCAACCCGCACCAACCCGTGCTGGAGCCATCATGCAAATCACCGTTTCCACGCTCGTCGCCGCGCCGCTAGCCGAAGTCTGGCGCGCCTACAACTCGCCCGAAGACATCGTGGTCTGGAACACGGCCTCCCCCGACTGGCACACCACGAAGTCCACTGTTGATCTGCGTGTTGGGGGCAGTTTTCATCGCGCATGGAGGCGAAGGACGGCTCCTTCGGTTTTGACTTTGCAGGCGTCTACACGAAGGTAGAGCCGCACGGTCTGATCGAGTACAAGCTTGGTGATCGGACCGGAGTAGTTCAATTTTCTGAAGGCTTGCCGGGCGTGACTGTGAAAGTTACTTTCGACAGTGAATCAACCCACCCGGTCGAACAACAGCGCTCGGGCTGGCAAGCCATCTTGGACAACTTCGCCGTCCATGTTGCCGCGCGCCAAGCCAAGCAATAAACGGCAGCCAGCGCGTGACGATGAAGCCGCAACCCATTGAACGGACTCGGCCCTCATGAGATGCCTTTGTCTTGTTTATCTGGTGCCCGACGAGCGGGCCCTGCGCGCAGGGTGCAGACCGCGAGGGTAAAAAATGAAGGTGCAAGATGGCGGCCTCATTGCCAATAAAAAAAAGAGCCGTACAACGCCAGCGCACTCGGCGTGCGCGACCTTCAGCAAGCCTTGCAGAGCGACGACTTCGTGGCCATCGTGTTGGCCTTGAGTGGCGGTTGATGAGTCTTGACCTTTGAGCCCTGAGAATGCAGCCTGCACTTCGATCGCCTTGAAACCTCACGCCATGAAACTAGCCACCTGGAATGAGCATCGGCGTCCCAGGACGTCCACCAATGTCCCAGGCTGGCCGAATAATCCTTTTAAGGACAATGACTTAGTGATTTCTGTTGTCCCAGGTGATCCATAGAAGTCTCTTGCGATCTCGATCAGCTGGGGGTATGTTTGGGGGTACGCAACAAGCCATACCCCCAATGCTGAGTACATTGAAAATCAAGTCTGCGCGGCCTGAAGCGCGCGCCTACAAGCTTGCCGACACCGGCGGTTTGTTCCTCCTCGTGCAGCCCAGCGGCTCAAAACTGTGGCGCTACAAATTTCGCTTGAACAGCATCGAGGGCCTGCAAGCTCTGGGTACGTTCCCCGAGGTCAGCCTTGCCGACGCACGCGATAAGCACGCGCAGGCGCGCAAGCTGGTGGCCAAAGGCATCCATCCGGTGCAAGCGCGCCGACAAGATCGCGAAGACCAAATGCGTGCAGAACTGCAACGCACCAAAGGTTCGTTCGCGGCAGTTGTTGCCGACTGGAACGCCGCCACAGCGTCGAACTTGCGCATCGCCACCGTCGAACAACGCCATCGTGAAGTTGCCAAAGACTTGATGCCTCGCTTCGGCAATCGACCCGTCTCAAGTTCGACGCGCTTGGAGTTGACAGCCGCTTTGAAAGAGGTCGAGGCTCGCGCCCCCGAAGTCGCACGCAACCTTCGCAACCACCTTTGGGGCGTCTTTGAATACGCCATCGACAGTGGCCTGATCCAGGACAACCCGGTGCCGCCCGTTCGCGTGCTGCGCAAGCGCCATCAAACCAACCACCCTGCCCTGCCACCCGCGCTGCTCGCAGAGTTTCTGCGCAAGTTGGACGCGGCCACCAGCATCAACGAACAGACCCGCATTGCGATGTTGTTGGTGGTGTTGACGGCATGCCGCAAAAACGAAGTCATCGGAGCCAAGTGGATCGAGTTCAATCTGAAAACCGCCGAGTGGGAAGTACCCGCCGAGCGCATGAAAGCAGGCCGCGCGCATTGGGTGCCGCTGTCGGCGAAGGCGCTCGACCTGATTGCTGAGCTGCGCGACATCGTGCCAGCCAGCAGCGAGTTTCTGTTCCCAAATCGCGACGACCCCAAGCGGCCGATGGCGGATCGAAGTTTGAACGCGCTCATGGAACGCTTGGGCTACAGCGGCGACGGCACACCACACGGCATGCGCGCGGCGTTCAGCACGCACTTCAACGGCAAGGCTGCCAGTGTGGACGTGATTGAACAGTGCTTGGCACACCTGCCCAGCAACCGCGTGCGCGCGGCATACAACCGACACGGGTATCAAGTGGAGCGGCGCGTGATGTTGCAGGCGTGGGCCGATCACATCGACGGCTTGCGCACGGCGGCAAGTTGAAGCTTCATTGACTTGGTCTGACTCGCTGACCTGGAGGCCGGCCTTAGCGCGAGTGCGGGCCACCGCGTGACCTGGAACGGCAAAGCGCATGCCGCACGAACGGCGCTTTCAAAAAGCAGCAGGACGCAATGCGCGGCGTTCCGTCACAACACACCAAGCCCGTTGAGCGTGTGCTCGGCGTCGGCAAGCTGGGCCAACACTGCCGAAAAATCTGCGGGCGGTGCTATGAACATCGCACGCATTTGAGCGTAGTCCCGCGCCAATGCGGCGACACGCGCATCGTTTGGCACCAAGCGAAAGCTGCCGGGTTTTGCCAAGTCGTAGCGCGCCCACTGGCGCGCAAAAACAAGGCTTTTCCATTTGACGACGCGTGCGCATGTCGCGTGGTCTGCCAGCATCGCCGGTGCTGATTGGTGTTGAAGCAATCGCACCATGTCCGAGTAGTGCCGCGCGTAGCGGTCGGGCATGGCTTGATCAGGTGGGCGATGGTGTTCGGCGTGCAAGATGGTGGCCTTCTCCCAGAACGTGCGTGGCAGTTCCAGCGCGGTCACTTGGCAATTCCAATCGGCAAAGACTGCGGGGAAGTCATCGATCACCCACGCTCGCACGAGGTGTTGTTCGGCAGGCCGTTGATCCGTGAGTGAGCCCAGTTCCAGCTTCACTTCGCGGCGCAGGTATTCGAAGCCCGGCTCAGCCGCCGTCGGGTAGGCGAAATGCACCACGGGCGAACGTGCGACGGGGTCGTCCTCAAAACGCAACCAAGGTGCGCCTTGCTTACGTGCGCCGAGGTGTTCGACGATGGCCCGTTCCAAACGTGGCATCAAGACTTCACGCGTTTTTGCACCGCATTGCGCTTGCATTTGCGCCAAGCTCGCATCGCGCCGTGTGCGGCTCTTGATTCCCTCAAAAACCGATTCATCCGCACCCACAAATGCAGGCGACATCGACACGTCAATGTCTTCAGAAAAGCGGTCGATCACGCCATACACCTTTGACAAGGAGGTGCCACCTTTGAACACCAAATGCGGCGCCAATTTAGTATCGGCGAAGAGCAGCCCCAGCAGCCAACACACCCAGAAGTCTTTCTCAACCATGACGGAAGACGCAGACATGCGAGCCGCTGTTTGTGCGAAAGCCAGTGCCCGACGCTGCGTCGAAAGCGCCACAAATTGTGATGCCAACTTCACCATGACGACATCAGCCTCTCAATCCGTCGCCAGCGCGCGCAAGGTGGGTTGCATCCAACCGGGTGCCAGCGTCACGTCCTTCAGCAGCGCGTGGCGTTGTTCGACCGGCAGCGTGCGCCGCAGCTTCTTGAGCCGCTGCGGCGTCACGTGCTCGGGGCCCAGGCTGCGCAGCGCCTGGATCAACAGGCCGCTGGTGCGCCCCGCTGCCGCCATCTGGCGCGGAGTGGTTCGCTTCAGCACGATGTGCATCGGCCCCGCCTTGACGGTGCGGCTGGTGCCGTCGGTCAAAAACTCAATCCGCGCGGGCACTTGGTCGGACAGTCCGAGCAGGTTGGCAGCGTAGGTGCCCGTGGGCTGAAGGCGCAACTTGTCTTTTCCAACGAGTGCCAACACCACGGCATCCACCGACGGCCACAGCATGCCCAACAGCGGGTCTTGCCTGGGCTTGTCGTACAGGCCGCGCGACAGGCGGCGAAGCTCGTTGCGAGCCACCAGTCGTTGCAATGCTTTGTCTACTGCGGCGCGTCCGCCCTCTTCCACAAACAGGGCAGGTGTGAACACGGTGCCCCGCTTGGCACGGCGCACGCGACGTGTGATGGCGGCGTCGATGCTGGAATCGACCGCACGCCGTGCCCGAGTTCGCAATGGAACGCAAGGTATGGCGGTTCGCGGTGACGGTATGAGTTGTTTCATGTCCGAAAAATAGCACGTTTTTCGGACACAGAGCAAAGCGGAATTGCAGCATCGACCCAACCGCGTGCGGAACGAATAAAAAAGTTGAAACGATCTGTTGGCGATTTCCGTCGCGCGTAGACGCCAGTGGACGTTGGGGGGCGTCCTGAGACGTCGTGGGACGATGCGCGCGTTTCAAGGCGAGGCCTGTCATTTTTGGCGCGTCAGCGGCACGATGCACGCATGGACACGCCGCGCAAAAAACCCCATCTTGCTCAGCTCGAGTTGCTGGACTTGCTCCCGCTCGACGAAGTCGCGGCGCTGTCAACGTCGGCAAACCACCAGGCTGGTCAACCCTTGATTTTGCCGTTGACCAGACTGTTCGCCGACCCGCACAACCCACGCACTGAAGTGCCCGAGACCGAGCTGGATGAGCTGGCCGAGGACATACGCCAGCACGGCATCTTGCAGCCTATCGTCGTGCACCCCGCCAATGCTGAAGGCCGACATCAAATTCACTTTGGGGCTCGGCGTTGGCTTGCCGCGCAGCGCATAGGCTTGCAAGAAGTCCCCGTGGTTTTTCGTGACGCGCCGAAAGACGCTTACGCGCAAGTGGCCGAGAACATGAAGCGCCATGCGCTGTCACCGCTCGACCTTGCACGCTTCATTCGCGCCCGGGTGGATGCTGGCGAATCCAACGCCAGCGTGGCCAAGCGCTTGGGGATAGACCAGACCACCTTGGCGCATCACCTGGCACTTTTGACATTGCCAGCGGTGCTTGACGAAGCGATGAGCACCGGCCGTTGCGCGTCACCGCGCACGCTGTATGAGCTGAAAAAGCTGCACGCCGATCACCCCGAACACGTCGCCGAGATGGTGGCCAACGGCAAAGCCATCACTCGTGACGCCGTGGCCGAGATCCGCGATGCGATGCCAGCAAGGCCTAGGGTCACCAGCATCACGAGTGCAAATTTCGCGACCCGGCCGCAAGCAGACCACACCGCACAAATGCTGGCCTGAGCCAACACGCTGTGCGCGCGGCTGGATGCAGCCTTGATGAGATTGAGTCAAACCGACATCGACAGCGTCCGCGCAGCGGACATGGCGGCCTTGTGACAACACGTCGCATCGCTCGTTCATCGGCTTGATCGGGCTTGATCGACCCGTCTGAAGCAAGCGCCGAGTGACGTCAGTGAAGCAGCACCGCAAAGCGCAGCATGCGTCCCCTTTCTCGTGACCGCATCACCATCGAACTGCGTGGCCTGCGCGAGCCGCTGCACGCCCACGCCGCAGCACGGGGTGTGACCACGGCCGCGCTGGCCCGCGCGACGTTGAAGGCGTGGCTGGACTGCGCGAGCAACGACAGCAGCTGCAACGACAACGGCAGCAACCCCCTTCTCCCCGAGCCCGTCACAGAGGATCGCAGTGAGGCCCACGTCAAAGTCACGCTGCGCCTGCCCGCCGCACAGGCCGTCCTGCTGGCCAATCGGGCCCGGGCCGCGGACGTGGCGCAGGGCATCTATGTGGCGGGCCTGATAGCCGGCGCACCGCCTGTCCCGCTGCCCGCCAACCATGCAGCCGCCATCGCGGCCCTGGTGAGCTCAACCGACCAACTCGCCACGACAGGAACGGATCTCAACGCCTATGCCAAGCCTGCGGGCCTTCTGTCAGAGCCTGAGTTGGAGCGTTGTCGCGTCGGGGTGGTGGCTTTGGCCGATGAGGTTCGCAGACACCTGGCTGTGGCCGCACCGCTCCTGGCCAAGCTGAAATCAAGAAGGAGACTGCCATGACCACCCACGCCTGCGGCCCCTCCATCGACGGCGTGCTGGTGCAGTGGGGCGAGCGGCTGTTCTACCCCGCCAGCCGCATCGTGCGGCCTGTGCCACCCGCGCGCTTAAACACGATGACGCGCCGCAAAGCTGCTGTCATTCGACAGCGCATCTACGCCACGGTGGTGCGGCGAGCGCCCCAAGTGATGGTCAAAGTCACCGGCGGCCGTGGCATGGGAGCCATTGCGGCGCACTTCCGCTACATCAGCAAAAACGGCCGCCTGGGCATCGAAGACGACCGAGGCGTGGTGATCGATGGCAAAGACGCGGTGCCTGAGCTGGTGGAGCAATGGCGCTCCGGCGGTTCGTTGATCCCCGAGGTGAGTCACCGCCGCGAAGCCTTCAACATCATGCTGTCCATGCCCCACGGCACCGATGCGCAATTTGTTCTGAAGGCCGCGCGCGAGTTTGCAAAAACCGAACTGTCAGGTCATCGCTATGTGATGGTGCTGCACCAACACCAAGCCAACCCACATGTGCATTTGAGCGTGCGTGCCGAGTCCACAAGCGGAACCCGGTTGAACCCGCGCAAGGCCGACCTGCACCGCTGGCGTGAGACCTTCGCCGTGAGGCTGCGCGGTTGGGGTGTGCAAGCCGAAGCGACTCGGCAAGCCACACGCGGTGCCGTCCGTAACTTCGACCCGATTTGGCGCGTCAAGGCGGGTCAAGAAGGCCGCTTGCGTGAGAGCGGCGAGCAGCTCAAATCGGGCGAGCCATTCCAGCGCAATCGCAACGGCGCGCTTCAAGCCTGGGCCAACATTGCGCAAGCCTTGGAAACATCGGCCGACGCGCAGGATCGTGCGTTGGCCGAGAGCATCCGCAAGTTCGCCCTCGGCTCGGCCTACCTGCGGCAGGTGGCGCAACAGCGAACGCGCGGTCAGCGGGAAGTGTCTACGGTGAGCAGAGAGCGCGTCGCTGGCACACATCCACTGCAGCTTGTCAAGAGCACGTCTGAACCTGAGATCGAGCGCCGAACCCGCGCCCGTGC
>JANPNT010000392.1:0-4284 GCA_031427655.1 Burkholderiales bacterium | reverse complement strand
TGTAGCTCAGTTGGTAGAGCAGCGCATTCGTAATGCGAAGGTCGGGAGTTCGACTCTTCTCACCGGCACCATCTTCAGCAAAGCTCATGAAGCAAGCCCAAGTCGCCGGACTTGGGCTTTGTTTTTTCAAGATCAGGAT
This sequence comes from Burkholderiales bacterium, assembly GCA_031427655.1. Taxonomy (GTDB): domain Bacteria; phylum Pseudomonadota; class Gammaproteobacteria; order Burkholderiales; family Burkholderiaceae_C; genus JANYJJ01. The sequence continues at coordinate 4,145 of JANPNT010000392.1, read as the reverse complement.
ATGAGCCGCGTAAGTCATCTTGATCGACGCTTGCCTGTCACCAACGCATCAGACAATCTGGCGGGATATGCCTTTCATCAACCGCATGACTCACGCCCTGGCCACCAGTTTGGCCGCCACATCTGTATGGCGAGTGCTCTTTATCTTGATTGCCGGGGCAGTGGCCTATTTGGCATTGACTCCCGAGCCGCCCGTGATGATCGACACCGGTTGGGACAAAGCCAATCACATGCTGGCCTTCGGCTCCTTGGCGTTCACCGCCTGCTTGAGCTGCCGCAGCTCCAACGCCAAGCGCTTGTTGTTGCTGGGCTTGTTGTTTGGTTACGGTGGTTTGATCGAACTTTTACAAATGTCAGTGCCCAGCCGCGCGGCGGAATGGGCTGACTTGCTGGCCGACACCGTGGGCATTGCGGGTGGTGCAGGCGTGGCAGCGATGGTGCTGTATGCGTTCAGTGCCTCAATGAAAAGAAAGCGCTGAATCACAGTCGGTGAGGGATCAGTCTCTCAGCTTTGGCTTTCTTCGTACTGCGTCACTTGCGCCATGAGCCACAGCCTGAAAACGCGCAACGGTGTGTGATCGGCCAAGTTGACAGGACAGATCAGGTGGTCAGCACGCTCTGACATCCAAGCACGTGGCGACAGTCGCACCACCTCGCGACTGGCCAGCGCATAGCCCACCATAAAGTCGGGCAACAACACCGCGCCCAAGCCCGCAGCCGAAGCATTCAGCGCCATCGACATCAAGTCGTAGCGCGGCGCTTGATGGCTGCTGCTCAGCGCCACACCGCCCGCAGCAAACCAGGGTGTCCAGGCCTCTGGAACGGTGGTGTGTTGCATAAAACCCTGCGCCGGTTCAGCTTGCAAAAAGCCCCCGCGATGTTGTTTAACCCAAGCGGGTGAGGCGTAAGGCCGAAGCAGCAGGCTCGTCACCCGCACTGCGTTGAACCCCAGCCGCTCTGCGCTGCCGGCGAACAAACGCACCGTCACTTTGGTGGGCGACCGACCCTCCGCAGGCACGGCATTGCGGTCCAGCTCGACCACCATCTTGGCGACTGCCTGGTTCAGCGCGTAGTCCAGCGCCGCCACGTGCACGGTGGTGCCCAGATCGTTCACTCCGAATGGGGGAAGCGACTTCAGCCCCGAGGGTGATGAACCGCGTGCAAAACCCTCAACCGCTCTCTCGCGACATGCGTGTAAATCTGCGTCGTAGAAATGTCCGCATGCCCCAGCAACATTTGCACCGCCCGCAAATCAGCCCCGTGGTTCAACAAATGCGTCGCGAACGCATGCCGCAAAGTGTGCGGTGACAAGGGCACATGCACTCCGCCCGCCACTGCCTGCTTTTTGATGATTTGCCAAAACATCTGGCGAGTCATTCCGGCGCCACGCGCCGTCACAAACAAGGCATCGGTGGCTTGCCCACCCAAAATGACGGCCCTCGACTGCGCCAAGTACCGAAGCAGCCACGCATGCGCTTCTTCACCAAACGGCACCAAGCGTTCTTTCGCGCCCTTGCCTGTTACGTGCAAGGCGCTCTCGCCCAAACCCATGTGCACGGTTTTAAGGTTCACCAATTCACTCACGCGCAAGCCGCTGGCGTACATCAACTCCAGCATGGTGCGGTCGCGCAAACCCAGTGGCGTGCTGACGTCGGGCGCGCTCAGCAAAGCCTCCACCTGGGCTTCGCTCAAGGTCTTGGGGCTGCGCGGAATTTGCTTGGCCATCCGCAGCTTGAGCGTCGGGTCGGCGCTCAGAAAATGCTCGCGCAGTGCCCAACGAAAGTAGCGCTTGAAAACCGTCAAGCGGCGGTTGCTGCTGGTGGCTTTGCTGCCTGCGTGGCGCGCCGCGATGTAGGCCAGCAGATCCGTCTCGGTTGTTTGGTTGAGCGCGCGCTGCGACTCAGCCTCCAACCAAACCGCATACAGCGTCAGGTCGCGCCGGTACGCATCCAAACTGTTGCGCGTCAGGCCGTCTTCGATCCACAAGGCATCGACGAACCGGTCTATGGCTTCAGTGCTTTGCTCGGTAACGGACATGGACATGGACATGGTCATGGTTCAAACGAAAAAGAGGGAGTCCGCAGACTCCCTCTCAGGGTGAAGATCAGGCGCGGTCGGCTCACTCTAGCGTGAGTTTTTGCTGCGCCACCACCTTCTTGTAAACCTCAAATTCGGCCGCGATTTGCGCTGCGAATTGCTCAGGCGTGTTGGCCACAATGAGCGAGCCAGTGTCTTCAATGCGCTTCTTCACTGCCGGGTCTTCCAGCGTTTTCTTGACCGCGCTGCTGATTTTTTCGACCACTTCTTTCGACAAACCTTTCGGCCCGTGAATGCCGTAATAAGCCATGCGGTTCACCGGCTCCAAGCCCACTTCTTTGAAAGTGGGCACATTGGGCAATTGGCTCAAACGCTGTGGGGCCGACACGACGATGGCAATCAACCGTCCGTCTTTGATGAAGGGCAAAGCAGACGGCATGTTGTCAAAAATCATCGGCACTTGACCGGCCACGGTATCGTTCAACGCCGGGCCTGCGCCGCGGTAAGGAATGTGGGTGATGAAGGTACCCGACAAGTTTTTGAACAGCTCCATTTGCAAGTGACCAATGCCGCCCGTGCCCGAGCTAGCGAAGGAATATTTGCCGGGGTTTTTCTTGAGCTCGGCGATGAAACCTTTGTAGTCGCGGGCCGGAAAGCTGGGGTGCACCGCAATCACATTGGGCGTGGCCGCCACGTTGATGATGGGCGTGAAGTCGGTGATGGGGTTGTAAGGAATTTTGGGGTTGATGGCGGGGTTGGCTGCGGTAGTGGACACCGTGGCCATGCCCAAGGTGTAGCCGTCGGGCGCGGACTTGGCGATGTCGTTCGCGCCCACAGAGCCACCGCCGCCGGCCTTGTTTTCCACGATCATGGTTTGGCCCAAGGCGATGATGATTTTTTCAGACACCACGCGCGCCACGATGTCGGTGGTGCCGCCCGGAGCAAACGGAACCACCAATCGCACCGGCTTGTTGGGGTAAGCCTGGGACCACGCTGCACCCGTCATCGACATGCCGATCAGGGCGGCGGCAATGCTGCGGGCGTGGGTGCGAAAGACGGAAATTCTCAGTGACATTGGGCTTCTCCTCGAGGGGTTGTGTTCAGGACTGCAAGTGTTCAATTTTGGAGCGCTGACTTGCGGCCTGGGAGTGGAGACTACTTAGACCGTCATTTGTCAGTCAGGCTGAGCAACCCGGTTTTCAGCTTCTGATCGACCGGCTTGTCGCCAATGAAAATGCGCAGCAGGCCGGCATAAAAGTCAGCACCAGGGATGGTTTGGCCTTTCACCACGCCGTTCAAGCTGAACACCATGCCTTTGGTGGGCACGAAGTCCAGCGTCACCACATCGCCTTTGCGGATTTTCCCCACAGCGTCGATGGTGAGATCAAACTGTTGCATGCGGTCTTTCAACGCCGCAGCTTCGGCTTCGGTGGAATTGCGCGGTATACCGACGTTGACCGCCTTCGAGAACTCTTTCGCGTCCACGTCGAGCAACATTTTGATCTGGATGCGTTTCGCGCCTTTGACCGCCAACACGCCTGCAGGTTGGTTCGCCTTCTCGGTCATGTACAGCGCCGCTGCATAGGCTTTGAACATCAGCACCGCGCGAAAGCCGATGCCGTTGAGAACGAGGTCGGTGTCGGCCACTCGGATGCGGTCGTCGAAGCGGTGGCCGTCCACTTCAGCTGCTGCTGCGTTGAGGCTGACCATCAGCATCAACGCCACCAAGAAGTTTTGCAAGCAAAGCCGTATTGAGATCATGGGAGTCAGGCGCAATGCCAAGTGGGATGCCTGCTCAACGCAGAAACGCATTTTGCGCCGACAAGCTCGCCCTCGATCTCTAGTGCCGTGAGTCACTCTGAGTGCGACACAAAACCGCGTCTTCGCGCGCGCGGTGTGATTGCAAATCCTTGCGATGCCATGAGGCATCGCTGTGGTTTGTGCCTAGGAGTGTGGGCGGCAGAAGGCGTCGATGTGAAAGGCGGCCCCAGCGAGGACAGTTTTTGCCAGGTTTGCTGTCCCATAGCCGTAGCTATGGGACAGCAAACCCGGTAAAAAATGGACCGCTGCGGCCGTCTTGCAGCCGACGTTCCTTCTGCCGCGCACACT
>JANPNT010000391.1:0-3388 GCA_031427655.1 Burkholderiales bacterium | reverse complement strand
GGCCTGACCAAGGTTTTTTATCCCGAGGCGTCGAGCATCGTGGTGTTTGTGATCATGGCCATCGTGCTGATGATCCGGCCGGCCGGCTTGTTCGGCAAGGAGAAATGATGAACGCTGCGGGTGTCGAAAGTGCGGCCGAATTTGCGGCCAAGCGCAAGGCCGCCGAGCTGGCCGACCCGTTGGCCGGCAACCATGCGGCGATGACACAACGGGGCCGCTGGGCCTGGGGCCTCGCGCTGGCGATCCTGGTGGCAGCGCCCTTCATCGGCCTGTACCCGGTCTTCATGATGAAGGCCATGTGCTACGCCATCTTTGCCTGCGCCTTCAACTTGCTGTTGGGCTACACCGGCTTGCTGTCGTTTGGCCACGCCGCCTACTTGGGCGCAGCGGCCTATGCCACCGGCTGGCTGGTGCGCTCGGCCTGTTGGTCGGCCGAACTCGGTGTGTTGGCAGGCACAGGTGTGGCGGCTGTTCTCGGCTTGGGGGTGGGCTTGATCGCCATTCGCCGCCAAGGCATCTACTTCGCCATGGTCACGCTGGCGATGGCGCAAATGATTTATTTTGTCTTTCTGCAAGCGCCCTTCACGGGCGGTGAGGACGGCCTGCAGGGCGTGCCGCGCGGCAAACTGTTCGGCCTGATTTCACTGGCCAACGACACGGTGCTTTACTACGTGGTCTTGGCAGTGTTTGTGGCGGTGTTTTTGTTCATCATCCGCATCGTCCATTCGCCTTACGGTCAAGTGCTAAAAGCCATCCGCGAAAACGAACCGCGTGCCATTTCGCTCGGCTACGACGTTGACCGCTACAAGCTGCTGGCCTTCGTGTTGTCCGCTGCGCTGGCCGGTTTGGCAGGTTCGATGAAAACGCTGGTACTTGGCTTTGCCACGTTGTCCGACGCGCACTGGTCGCTGTCGGGCGAGGTGGTGCTCATGACGCTGCTGGGCGGCATGGGCACCTTTGCCGGGCCGGTTATTGGAGCCTTCACCATCATCGGTTTGCAGAACTTTTTGGCCGACCAAGTGGGCGCTTGGATCAACGTCATCATCGGCGCGATTTTTGTGATTTGCGTGGTGGCGTTCCGCCGCGGCTTCATCGGCGAATTGTTGGCCTGGCAACAGCGCCGTGAAGCCAAAAAGAGCGCGAAATAGAAGCCTTCTGAAATCAGAATTCACTTAAAACAACCTCGGTTGGAAAGACACAGAGCATGAGCATCGATCGCCTGACCAAAGAAGACATCCGCAAAGAATCGGGCATCTTCAGTCCCACCGGCCACATCGTTGCCGCATTCACCGACGACGCCGTTGCCTCTCAAGCAGCCGCCACCTTGCACACGCAAGGCTTTGCAGCCGAAGACATCCTGAGCTACACCTCGCCCGAGGTGCTTAAGCGCCTGCGCGAAATGGTCGCCAGTGCCAGCGAAGCATCGGGCTTTGGTTACGAGATCACATTGATGCGCCGCTACCTGAAACTGGCCGAATCTGGTGCGGGCTGGCTCATCATTTACTCGCCGGAAGACGAGGACACCGCCAAAGTCACTGCCGTTGCCACCAGCCTGAAAGCCCTCTGCGCCGTGCTCTACGGCCGCTTGGTGAACGAAGACTTGGTCTGATCGTCCCGACTTTTGGTGGCGAACTAGTCAAGCCTCGAACAAGTCGGAATCACCAAGCTTCGGCGGCGTGACGCCCAAATGCCGAAACGCTGCCGGGGTTGCAATGCGACCACGCGGCGTGCGCTGCAAGTAGCCCTGCTGAATCAAGTAAGGCTCGATCACATCTTCAATCGTGTCGCGCTCTTCGCCGATGGCTGCGGCCACGTTGTCCAAGCCCACCGGCCCGCCGTTAAAGCGGCGCACCACGGCTTCCAACAACTTGCGGTCCATCACGTCCAGGCCCTGCGCATCGACGTCGAGCATCTTCAGCGCTTTGTCGGCCAAGGCTTTGGTGATGCGGCCGCTGGCCTTCACATCCACATAGTCGCGCACCCGGCGCAGCAAGCGGTTGGCAATGCGCGGTGTGCCGCGTGAACGCCGCGCAATCTCAAACGCGCCTTCGGCATCGGTGGGCACATTCAACAAACCCGCCGAGCGGCTGACGATGCGCGCCAACTCTTCCGGCGTGTAGAACTCCAATCGCGCCACGATGCCAAAACGGTCGCGCAGCGGGTTGGTCAACATGCCCGCGCGGGTGGTGGCACCGATCAAAGTGAAGGGCTGTAAATCGAGTTTGATGGAGCGCGCCGCCGGGCCCTCGCCGATCATGATGTCGATCTGATAGTCCTCCAGCGCCGGGTACAAAATTTCCTCGACCACTGGGCTCAGTCGGTGGATTTCGTCGATGAACAGCACATCGTTTTTTTCCAAGTTGGTGAGGATGGCCGCCAAGTCTTTCGGCTTCTCCAGCACCGGCCCCGAAGTCGAGCGCAGATTCACACCCAACTCATTCGCAATGATGTGACTGAGCGTGGTTTTGCCCAGCCCAGGCGGGCCAAACAGCAGGACATGGTCCATGGCTTCCGAGCGCATCTTGGCCGCGCCAATGAAGATTTCCAACTGCTCACGCGCCTTGCTTTGGCCGACGTAATCGGCCAAGCCCTTGGGCCGAAGTGCGCGCTCTATCGCCTCTTCGTTGGGCGAGCTGGGTGCGGCGCTGAGCACCCGCTTTGGAGCTTCGAAATCGTCGGTTTGGATGGCCATGCGCGATTATCGGTTGCGTTGTTGGCCGCGCTTTTGAGATTCCTTGCACGTGCCTGCTGAATAATCGGGGCTCTGGTACCCGCAACAAAACTTCCGCGCGGCCAAGCACTCAGAATCCACTCACCAAGCATTTCAAGGAAGCTCCATGAAGCTCATCACCACCATTGCTGGCCTCCTTTTGAGCGCCAGTTGTTCGTTCGCTCACGCCCACAGCTTCAAGCTCGGCGAGATCACCATCGGCCACCCGTATGCACGCACCACGGCAGCCGGTCAAGCGGCGGGTGGTGGTTACTTAAGACTTGAAAACAAGGGGTCCGACGACAAGTTGCTCTCTGCCAGCGCCGATGTGTCGGCGTCAGTGGAGCTGCATTCGATGAGCATGGAAGGTGACGTGATGCGTATGCGTCAGGTAGAAAGCATCGCGCTGCCCAAAGGCACGGCGGTGGAGCTCAAACCCGGTGGGCTGCACATCATGTTTGTGGGCCTCAAAGCACCGTTCAAAGACGGCGAGAAATTTCCGTTGAAGCTGAAGTTTGAGAAGGCCGGTGAAGTGACCGTGACCGTGAATGTGGAAGCCGGCGGCGAGTTGAAGCACGACATGATGAAGCACTGAGCTGGCGAATTCAAAGCCTTCAGCGCAGAGGAACGCAGAGAAAGCAAACGCTTTTTCTATTCCCTCTCGTTTTTCCTCTGCGT
>JANPNT010000390.1:0-3917 GCA_031427655.1 Burkholderiales bacterium | reverse complement strand
CTTTGATGCTGGCGTGCCAGCGCCGACCGATGCCGTTGATGCGTTCCACCAGTTGAGCGAGCGTGAAAACTCCCGCTGCTTCCAAGTGGCTGGCCAGCGTCGGGTTCAACCAGGCGGCGACGGAGTCGCCAGCTTGTGGTGATTGGGCGACCAAGCTTTCCAGCCAGCGCAGAGCATCGAGCTGGCGTGCGATCAAGGTGGCACGTCGGCGCAGGCGCTGGGTGGCGCGACCATGTTCCGCCTCGTACGCGGCGATCTGGTCGGCTTGGCGCTCGTCTTCCAAGCCGTGTTCTTCGGCGAAGGCTTCCAGGCTGGGAAGGCCAAACGACGGCTCAGCGATGCGGGTGGCGTCAAGTCGCACCAGACGCGCGGTGCCGAAGCGGTCGTGTCGTTTGGCAGCTGCGGCGAACTCGTCGCGTATCCACGTGATGGTGGCGCGCACGGTGCGCAGATCGGAGACTTCAGCTTCCACCCGGAAGTAGCGCTCCCAGGTTTCGCGGGGGTCGAGGCCCTGCACCACCGAGCGCATGAAGGCGAAATGACCGAGGTGCAGCTTGCGCTGGCGTGCGGCCATGATCTTGGTCGTGGCGAGGGTTCGTGTGGGGGTGTGGTGGTGGGTGCCGGAATCGATCAACGCCATGGATGCGCCCTGCTGTGCGTGCTCGTCCAGCGAGCTCACTTCGGCCAGCGCTTGATGAACCGATTGGGTCATTGAGCAAGCCGCGACAAAGCAGCGACCAGGTTGGTTCTTGCTTGTACTTTGAGGAGCGCCACTGCGGGCTCTGCGTGGAATATTCGCGGCCGATCGAGAAAGGTTTGCGGGACTCGGGCACGGGCTTGTTGATAACGCAAACCCGGCACCCAGGCGTACTCCTTGCGCACGTTTCGGTCGTAGCGTTCGAAGCGCTCGAAGCGCTCGGGTGGGCTGCCCAAGATGGACAGGTCGATGTCGATCAGCAGCTTGGCATCAAGGTTGGAACGAAGCGCGGCGGGCGCCGGCTCTTGCGTCAACCCATGCTGCGTAGCCATCACGTGATAACACCGGTGCGGTTCAGACCAAGCGGTCAGCAGTTCTTCGCGCAGACCTGCGGGTGCGGTTGAAGCTGCGTTTCTTCCGAGCGATGCCCATGCCGCGTGCAACGTGGCGCAGAGTGCGTCGTCGTTGAGTGGGATGGGGTAAGTGTCGGTCAGCATCGCAGCGCCATGATTCGAGCCCAGGAGCGGGGAGCCATCACTGCGATTGCGGCCATTTCAGACCCCAAAGTTCGATCACGGCCTTAACCCGCCTATCGCCTTCTGGGATCAGGCTGTACAGATCGGCCCTGCCCCAGCGCAAGGCGTCGATGCACAAGGGCATGTCGTCGCTGATCTCGATATCGAGCGCGCGCCGTTCGAAGAGGTCGAACGGAAATGCGTCGCCGTTGTAGGTTGCCGCGATGAATTTGGCGATGCGCAAGATTTGGCCAGAGTCACGGGTTTCGCCCAAGGTGACCAAGCGCGCATAGGCCTGCCCGCCTTGGGCGGTGGCCGTGCTGGGGCGCAGGCGTATGGAGTCCATTGCCTCGTTGAGATTGTTGGCGTCACTCATGACAATTTCTCCCAGCGTATCTGTCACATCCCGGACGTTCAAAAGAAGCTCGTGCAGGCGATTTTGCGCAGTTTACGAAGAGACTGCACGCTCGCCCGCAGCGGCTGGCGGCTGGCGGCTGGCGGCTGGCGGCTGGCGAATGGCGGCTGGCGAATGGCGAATGGTCGGTGGCCGATGGCCGTTTCAGTTTCACATCGCATGGGGCGCGCCCTTCTCAAACCAATGCGAGATGGTGCGGCCGTCCCAGTGCAAGCTGATGTGGCCGGTGGCCCTCGCGTTGCTCAATGCCTTCGGTTTGAAGACGGCAGCGCACTGGCTGTCTGGTCTGCGCACGCTGTCGTAGACGATGCCGTGGCTGTGTTGCGAGCGCAGTTGACGGCCAAGATCTTGGCCCGCGCCGTAGTGGTCGCGGTCGTAGACCGAGGGCATGATGGTGCCCTGCCCTCGCAGGTCGTGCAGCTCCGCGCGAAGGTCAGCTTGGATCCAGCGCAGGTCGATGTCGATCGCGCCCTCGGAGGTGCGCGCCAGGAAGGCGTGCCGGTGGTGGCTGACTTCTGCCACGGCGGTGTCCAACGAGTCAGCGGCGTAGTAGACACCCCAGCTGCCGTCACTGAAACGCGAGCCCAGCGGGTTGAGGTGGGTGAAGGCAGCCATGATGAGGGTGGCACCTGGCCCGGCGACTCGGTCGGCAGGCGGCACCAGGCTGAGCTGGCCAAGCTCTTGCCGCACCCTGGGGTTGGTCAGCGCTTCAATGGCGAAGACCACATCAAAGTCTTCGGGCAAAGCAATTTGATCGTAGAGCCCGACTGTTGGGAATCGACTGGCGATCAACCGGTGGCATGGCAACCAAGCCACGGCGTTGGAGGGAACGTTGTTGGGGACGTCGGTGGGGACGTCGGTGGGGTCATCGGTGGGGTCATTGGCCAAAACACCGGCAGCCCAAGTTTGCGCTGGCTTGGAGCCAGGGGTGTCGTTCAAGCCTTACCGCCCCGCTCTGCGTCCAGGTACTGCCGCACGACGAAGAGGTCGGCGACTTGGCCGCTGAGCATGCGGTCTAAAGCCGAACTGCCTGCCAGGAAGGGGGCCGTGTTGGGCTTGCGCAGCCATTCATTGGCGCGCTCGGGAACGGGGAGCAAGATTTGCAGCGCGGCGTAGATGCCGAAGAGGTAGGACAGGCGTTCCAGCACATGGCGATCCAAGGGCCTGACCTTGCCCTGCTTCCATTGGTAGAGCGTGGTGCGCGCTACACCGAGCAGTGTGATTTGTTCGGTGGTGGTGAGTTTCCATCCGTCGGCCAAGCGCCAAAAGCTGCGCAGCGCGGCCTCGGCCGTGGCGGTGTTGCCTAGGTCGACGGCTACCGGCTTGGCGGTGCGGGGGTGGAGGACGGCGCTCATGGGGAGGCGTGCAGGGGGGTGCGGGGTGCGGGGTGCAAAGGTTGAAGTGGACGCGGCGTGAAGGAGATGGGATGGTGCAAACGCAGTTTCACTCAATGTACGTCAACGGACGAATAGCGTCAAATTGTCCGTGAGAGGCGCTTCATGTGAGGACGAACATTTTGCGAAAGTGAGCCGAGACGCTGAACGACCACGCATTGCCATTCGGGTTCCAACCCTATGGGGCTGTTCGCGGTCGGCAGCCTCGGTGCGTAACCTGACGCCAGAGCCAAGTTTCACGCTTTGGGCTCGGTGGGCGAAAGTCAGCTTGCTGCGGCCAATACGGAGGTCCGTTTTGCCCAATCGCTGTAGTTCACGCTGGTGGGGCGGGTGCCAGCAAAAGACATCGACCAGCCGTTCATTTCCAACTTTGGTGCAGCTCGACGCGGCGGTCAAGACAAGCAAGCTCAGTGACCGCTCGCTTGACCCACGAACTGGCGCTTTCGACCCGGAGCCGACAGCCACGGCTTCGAAATCACCGCCCCGAAGCGGCCGTTCGCATATCCGCCAAGTCCCCCCGAAGTTGCCCCGTAGGAGCGGGCCCATACAGGCAGGCGTCACTCTCGGCGATTGAGGAGCAACGCACGAGCGCGGCATGACGCCGCGCTGGTTTCTGCGTCGGTCAGCGCTTGCGGCGCGCCGCGAAGCCTACAACGCCCAGGCCGGCCACCAACAGCGCCAGCGTCGTCGGCTCTGGCACGACGGCGATGGGCTCGCCATAGATGAAGTCGTCCATCACGACCGTGTCACCGGTACCCACGCTACCCAGCACCTGGCTGCCCGAAGTGATGCGAACGCGGCCGACTCGCTCGGTGGTGAAGAGCGCGCCGATGAACGACAGCGTCTGGTTGCCGACCACCAGCGGCACGAAGTAGGTGCCGAGCGAGGCGTTGCTC
>JANPNT010000389.1:0-14154 GCA_031427655.1 Burkholderiales bacterium | reverse complement strand
AGCAGTGTTCGCAGGCCCCGAGGTGGACATCACCGAAAAGGTCATCAAGGCCTTGAACGCACAAGGTGCCAAGTAAAGCGCAGAAGCAACAGACACCCGACTTTCGATTGGGTGACATTGCCGAGCAAATCGGCGGAGAGCTGATTGGTAACCCCGATCTGCGCATCACCCGAATTGGCCCGCTGGAAGGCGCAACGCTTTCCACGATTTCATTTCTTTCCCACCCTAAATACGCGATGCAACTGGCGGCAAGCCAGGCGGCGTGCGTGATCGTGAACCCCGCGATGCGTGATGCGGCCGTGGCCCGTGGCGCAGCCTTGGTCGCCGACGATGCTTACTTGTCATTCGCGCGCTTGACGCAGTGGTGGGCACGACAGACGCGTCCGCAAGTGGCCACCGCTGTGCATGCCAGCGCGGTGGTCGATGCCAGCGCGCAGCTCGGCGCTGACGTCAACGTGGGCCCGCTGGCGGTGATCGAAGCACATGCTGTGATCGAGGCCGGTGCCGTGATCGGCGCGCACAGTTACGTAGGTTCGCACGCGCACGTAGGTGCCGCCACGCGACTCGCCCCGCGCGTGACCTTGGGCGCTGGATGCCGCATCGGCGAACGCGGCATCGTCCACAGCGGCGTGGTGATCGGTGCGGACGGTTTTGGATTTGCACCCAGCGAAGGTCGCTGGGAAAAGATAGCCCAACTCGGCAACGTGCGCATCGGAAACGACGTGGAAATCGGTGCCAACACCTGCATCGACCGGGGCGCTTTGGACGACACGGTGATCGAAGACGGCGTCAAGCTCGACAACCTCGTCCAGATTGGCCACAACGTGCGCATCGGCGCTCACAGCGCCCTGGCGGGCTGTGCCGGAGTGGCGGGCAGCGCGGTGATCGGGGCGCACTGCACGGTGGGCGGCGGGGCCATCGTGCTGGGGCATTTGAAGCTTGCCGACCACGTTCACATTTCGGCTGCGTCGGTGGTGATGCGCTCCATCCTGAAGCCCGGAACCTACAGCGGCGTATTTCCCATCGACGACAATTCGTCGTGGGAAAAAAACGCCGCCACGTTGAGACAACTGCACACCTTGCGTGACCGCTTGCGAGCTTTGGAAAAGACAAAAACATGATGATGGACATCCACCAAATTCTGCGCAAGCTGCCGCACCGCTACCCGTTTTTGCTGGTGGACCGGGTGCTGGAAGTGGAGAAGGGAAAGCGCATCGTCGCGCTCAAAAACGTCACCATCAACGAGCCGTTTTTCGGCGGTCACTTTCCGCACCGTCCTGTCATGCCGGGCGTGTTGATGTTGGAAGCTTTGGCCCAAGCCGCAGCCTTGCTGGCGTTTGAAACCTTGGGCACCACGCTGGACGACAACACGGTGTACTACTTTGTGGGCATCGATGGCGCGCGTTTCAAGCGGCCGGTGGAACCGGGCGATCAACTGACCTTGGACGTGACCCTCGACCGCATGCGCTCAGGCATTTTCAAATTCAAGGCGCGCGGTCTGGTGGGCACCGAGGTGGCGGTGGAAGCCGACCTGATGTGCACCATGCGCACCATCGAATAGGCCGCGCTCAGTCATGACCAACATCCACGCCAGCGCCATCATCGCGCCGGGTGCCGAGCTGGGCGAGTCGGTCAGCGTCGGTCCCTACAGCGTGATCGGTGCGCACGTGAAAGTGGGCGAGGGCACGCACATCGGCCCGCACTGCGTGATTGACGGCCACACCACCATCGGCCGTGACAACCGAATTTTTCAGTTCTGTTCTTTGGGCGGCTTGCCGCAAGACAAAAAATATGCGGGCGAACCGACCGAACTGCACATCGGCAACGGCAACACCGTTCGCGAGTTCTGCACCTTCAATTTGGGCACGGCACAAGCCGGCGGCGTTACGCGTTTGGGGGACGACAACTGGATGATGGCTTACACCCACTTGGCGCACGACTGTCAGGTCGGCAACAAAACCATCTTCGCCAACAACGCGCAAATTGCAGGGCATGTTGAAGTGGGCGACTGGGTCATCTTGGGTGCTTTCACCGCTGTCCATCAGTTCGTGAAAATTGGCGCTCACGCCATGACCAGCATGGGCACCATCTTGCTGCAAGATGTGCCGCCGTTCTCGATGATTTCGGGCAACCCGGCGCAGGCGCGCACGTTCAATTTAGAAGGGCTGAAGCGTCGCGGTTTTTCGGGCGAACGCTTGGCCGCTGTAAAACAAATGCACCGCTTGCTATACCGCCAAGGCCACCCTTTGGAAGAGGCGCGCGTGGCGATTCAAGCGCTGGTCAGCGCGATGCCCGAAGCCGCGGTCGACATCGCCATGATGGCGGCGTTTTTGGCCCGCGCTGACCGCGGCATCGTTCGCTGAAACGTCGATGAGTGCGACGGCCCCGCGCTTCGCGATGGTCGCGGGCGAAGCCTCTGGCGACTTGCTGGCCGGTCTGTTGCTCGACGGCATGAAGGCTCGGTGGCCGGCCATGACCTCCTGCGGGATCGGCGGCCCGAAGATGGCGGCGCGAGGGTTTGAGGCTTGGTGGCCGCACGAGAAATTGGCGGTGCGTGGCTATGTGGAGGTGCTCAAGCACTACCGCGAAATTGTCGGCATCCGCAAACAACTCGCCACGCGATTGCTGGCGTCCAAACCAGACGCATTCATTGGTGTGGACGCGCCCGATTTCAACTTGGCTTTAGAAGCTCAGCTCAAAGCCCAAGGCATCAAGGCGATTCACTTTGTCGGCCCGTCTGTGTGGGCTTGGCGGGGCAAACGGATAGAGCGGATTCGGGACTCTGTCGATCACGTGTTGTGCCTGTTTCCGTTTGAGCCTGCGCTGTACGAAGCGCATGGCGTGGCGGCCACGTTTGTCGGCCATCCGCTGGCTGATGCGATACCGCTGGAAGTGCCTCGCGCCGCCAGCCGCGCTGCTTTGAACTTGTCTGCGCACGCCGTGGTGGTGGCTTTGCTGCCGGGCAGCCGCCGTTCAGAAATCGCCTACGTGGCACCGACTTTGTTGGCCGCGGCGGAGGAGATGCACCGCCAACGACCCAGCTTGAAATTTGTATTGCCCGTGGTGCCGGGCCTGCGCGATTTGGTCGAGCCGCTGCGTCAGCGACTCGCCGCGAATGTCCCGCTGATTTTGCTGAACGGTCAATCGCACGAAGCCTTGGCCGCTTGTGACGTGACTTTGGTGGCCAGCGGTACTGCGACGCTGGAGGCTGCTTTGTTCAAGCGACCCATGGTCATCACCTACAACATGCAGTGGTTGAGTTGGCAAATGATGAAGCGCATGAAGTACCAGCCGTGGGTAGGTTTGCCCAACATTTTGCTGAACGACTTTGCGGTGCCCGAACTGCTGCAAGATGCCGCCACGCCGCAAGCGTTGGCGACGGCAGCGTTCGCTTGGCTCGACAACCCGTCTGCCTGCGCGGTACTGGCCACGCGCTTCGACGCGCTGCACCGCACCCTCCAACAAAACACCGCTGTGGCCGCCACCCATGCCATTGAAAAGATTCTTGCCGCTTGAAAAACTGGGTCTGCGCTGGGACGGCGTGGGCTTGATGGCCGGGGTGGATGAAGCTGGTCGCGGGCCACTGGCAGGACCGGTCGTGGCTGCCGCTGTCATCCTGAATGATCTAGAGCCCATCAAGGGCTTGAACGATTCCAAGGCTCTGACGGCTCGTGCCCGCGAGCGCTTGTTCGACGAGATTCGTGGCCGCGCGTTGTGTTGCAGCATTGGCCAAGCCAGCGTCGAAGAAATTGATGCGCTGAATATTCTTCAAGCCACGTTGCTAGCGATGCGCCGCGCTGTCGAAGGCCTGCGCCTGAGGCCGCACATGGTGCTGGTCGATGGCAACCGCCTGCCGGGCTTGCTAGTGCCTGCGCAGGCCGTCGTCAAAGGCGACAGCAAGGTCAAAGCGATCTCTGCCGCGTCGATAGTTGCCAAGGTTTACCGCGACCAGCTCTGCATGACGCTGCATGAAGCGCATCCGCAGTACGGTTTCGACGGCCACAAGGGCTACCCGACAGCGGCTCATCTGACAGCCCTGCAAACGCACGGTGCCTGCCCACACCACCGCCGCAGTTTTGGTCCGGTGCGCAGGGCGCTGCAGCGGCTGCCAACGTGAGCGTGGTCAAGCACATCAGCTCCAGCGACAACCCGCTGTTGCAACGCTTGCGCAAGCTGGCCGCTGACCCGGCGGCTTACCGCAAGCTAGGTGAAATTTGGTTGGCAGGCGACCACTTATGCAGCGCATTTTTGAGCCGAGGAGGCGTGGCCACGCAGGCGCTGATTACTGAGGAAGCCTGGGCGCAAAGTGCATTTCGGGCCTTGGCAGAAAGGGCCACGTCGGTAACGATATTGCCGTCCGCATTGATGAAATCGGCAGGCACTTTGGAGTCACCACCGCCGCTGGGGTTTTTGGTGCCGTGGGCCGCCAACGCGTCGCTGTTGCCGGGTTCTCCCAGCGTCGTGCTAGACCGCTTGCAGGACGCTGGCAATGTGGGTGCCGTGCTGCGCAGCGCCGCGGCGTTTGGCTTCACGCAAGTCATTGCGCTGAAGGGAACGGCCGCGTTGTGGTCACCTAAAGCGCTGCGCGCTGGCATGGGTGCGCACTTTGCTTTGCATTTGGTGGAAGGCGTTGACGAGGCCAGTTTGGCAACGCTCGAAATTCCGATGCTGGCCACCAGTTCGCACACGCAATTGGCGATTCACACCACGTGCCTGCCGTGGCCCTGCGCGTGGGTTTTGGGCCAAGAAGGCCAAGGCATGTCGGCCTCATTGCTGGCGCGTTGTCAGTTTGCACTGCGCATACCGCAGCCCGGTGGCGAGGAGTCGCTCAACGTCGCGGCGGCTGCCGCTATTTGCCTCTACGAATCGGCCCGCCAGCGCGCGACACAGAACTAATACATGAGGCGGTCCGGCCGCAAGTCGTGCAGGATGGTGGTGGCAATTTCTTCGATC
Organism: Burkholderiales bacterium; assembly: GCA_031427655.1. Lineage (GTDB taxonomy): Bacteria > Pseudomonadota > Gammaproteobacteria > Burkholderiales > Burkholderiaceae_C > JANYJJ01. The sequence continues at coordinate 9,201 of JANPNT010000389.1, read as the reverse complement.
GATTTGTGGGTGGACGACAACCACGCAATGCCCTCGCGGCGCATCATGGCCTCGGCTTCCTTCACTTCGAAGCGGCAGTTTTCTATCGATGCGTACTTGCTGTTGGCGCGTCGTTCTTGGCGTATTTGCTGCAAGCGTTCAGCGTCGATCGTCAGGCCGAAACACTTCTTCTTGAAGGGGGCCAGCGAGGACGGAATCGCGCCTCGGTCAAAGTCTTCGGGGATCAGCGGGTAGTTAGCGGCTTTGATGCCGTGCTGCATCGCCAGGTAAATCGACGTGGGGGTTTTTCCGCTGCGGCTCACGCCCACCAAAATCACGTCGGCTTCGCTCAAATTCTTGGTGGACTGGCCGTCGTCATGTGCCAATGAAAAATTGATGGCCTCAATGCGATCGGCGTACTCCTGGCTCTTGGACACATCCGTGAAACGGCCGACACGGTGGTTCGAGGTGATGCCAAATTCGGCCTCCAGCGGCTCGATGAAGGTGTTGAACATGTCCAGCACCAAGCCTTTGCTTTGCTCCTTCACGATGGTGCGCACTTCGGGCTCAATCAGCGTGATGAAGACAATGGCGCGACGGCCTTCTGCTTCAGTCGTGTGGTTGATTTCACGCACCACTTGGTGTGCCTTGTCAGCGGTGTCGATGAAGGGTCGGCGCACATGGCGCGGCTTGGCACCGAACTGAGACAAGATCGAGTTGCCGAAGGTTTCGGCAGTGATGCCGGTGCCATCAGATACAAAAAACACAGTGCGATTTGGCATGAATGGGCCCGGTTGGCGGCGATGCGTGGGATCCCATCATAGGCACTTGACCCGTAAACTCGGGTCACGCCATTACCTATTTCGCCATGTCCTTCCGCACACCCCATACCTCCTGCTTCGCCGGACGGGTGTGCGTGACAGCCGTGAAACTTCCCTCGAAGCTGTGCTCGGGAAACACAGGTGATGCACCCATTTTTCAACCTCCCGGAGTTACATCATGTCTCACCCTCAGTTGGCGACCGCCTTGGTCGTGCCGTTTGAACACCTAAGAATGACCGATGTCGAGTCGGTAGGCGGTAAGAACGCCTCGCTCGGTGAAATGATCAGCCAACTGGCCAGCGCGGGGGTTCGCGTGCCGGGTGGCTTTGCCACGACGGCGCACGCCTTTCGGCAGTTCTTGAATCACAACGGCTTGGCCGACCGCATCGTCCAGCGTTTGGTGTCGCTCAACACCGACGACGTTCGCGCGCTGACAGAGGCCGGTGCACAAATACGCGGCTGGATCGAAGCCACGCCGTTTCCGGCCGACTTGCAAGCTGCCATAACGCTTGAGTTTTCGCGGCTTACTGCCGACAACCCCGGCGCGTCTTTCGCCGTCCGCTCATCGGCCACTGCGGAAGACTTGCCCGACGCCAGCTTCGCCGGTCAGCAGGAAACTTTCCTCAACGTGGTGGGCATCACCGACGTGCTGCACAAAATGAAAGAGGTGTTCGCCAGCCTCTACAACGACCGCGCCATCAGCTACCGCGTCCACAAAGGTTTCGCGCATGCCGATGTGGCTTTGTCGGCTGGCGTGCAGCGCATGGTGCGTTCAGACTTGGGCGCAGCCGGTGTGATGTTCACCATCGACACCGAAAGCGGCTTCAAAGACGTGGTCTTCATCACCTCCAGTTACGGCTTGGGTGAAACAGTGGTGCAGGGCGCGGTGAACCCTGACGAGTTCTATGTGCACAAGCAATCGCTGCGAGCCAACAAACTGGCCATCATTCGGCGCAGCTTGGGCAGCAAGCTCATCAAAATGGAGTTCGCCACGCCCGAGGAAAAAGCCGCCAGCGGCAAATTGGTGCGCGTGATCGACACCGCCACCGAGCAGCGCAACCGCTACTCACTCAGCGACGCCGACGTGACCGAGTTGGCGAAATACGCCCTCATCATCGAGACCCATTACGGCCGCGCCATGGACATTGAGTGGGGCAAAGACGGCGCCGACGGCAAGCTCTACATCTTGCAAGCCCGGCCCGAGACCGTGAAGAGCCAGCAAGAGGGCAAGGTCGAACAGCGCTACAAGCTGAAAGGCGCGCTTGACAGTGAACGCACGGTGTTGGCCGAGGGCCGGGCCATTGGTCAAAAAATCGGCACCGGCCCGGTTCGCATCATCTACAACATCGCCGACATGGACCAAGTGCAAGCCGGTGATGTGTTGGTGACCGACATGACCGACCCGAACTGGGAACCAGTGATGAAGCGCGCTGCCGCCATCGTCACCAACCGCGGCGGGCGCACCTGCCACGCGGCCATCATCGCGCGCGAGTTGGGCATCCCCGCGGTGGTGGGTTGCGGCGACGCGACCGAGACGTTGAAAGAAGGCGCGCTCGTGACGGTGGCCTGCTCAGAAGGCGACACCGGCTACATCTACGACGGCCTGCTGGAAACCGAAATCACCGACGTGCAGCGTGGTGAGTTGCCTTACTGCCCAATCAAAATAATGATGAACGTGGGCAACCCGCAGTTGGCTTTTGACTTTGCGCAAATGCCCAACAGCGGTGTGGGTTTGGCGCGTTTGGAATTCATCATTAACAACAACATTGGTGTGCACCCCAAAGCGATTTTGGATTACCCCAACATCGACCTCGACTTGAAAAAAGCGGTGGAGTCGGTGGCCCGAGGCCACGCCTCACCGCGCGCGTTTTATGTCGACCGATTGGCCGAAGGAGTGGCCACCATCGCGGCAGCGTTTTGGCCCAAACCCGTGATCGTTCGCCTGAGCGATTTCAAAAGCAACGAATACCGCAAGCTCATTGGTGGCTCACGTTACGAGCCGGAAGAAGAAAACCCAATGTTGGGTTTTCGTGGTGCCTCCCGCTATGTGAGCGAGGCCTTTGGCGAAGCCTTTGCGATGGAATGCGAGGCGTTGAAACGCGTGCGCAACGACATGGGCCTGAGCAACGTCGAAATCATGGTGCCCTTTGTGCGCACCTTGGGTCAGGCCAAACGCGTGACCGAAATGCTGGCCGAAAAAGGCCTCAAGCGCGCGGCCCTGGGCGGCAAAGACGGCCTGCGCATCATCATGATGTGCGAGGTTCCGAGCAACGCCATCTTGGCCGAGCAGTTTTTGGAGCACTTTGACGGCATGTCCATCGGCTCGAACGACTTGACCCAGCTCACCTTGGGCTTGGACCGAGACTCAGGTTTGGAGCTGTTGGCCCGCGACTTTGACGAACGCGACCCTGCGGTGAAAGCCTTGATCTCGCGTGCTATTTCGGCCTGTCGCGCTGTCGGAAAATATGTCGGTATCTGCGGCCAAGGGCCCAGCGATCACCCTGACTTTGCGGACTGGTTGGCCGATGAGGGCATCGTGTCGATCTCGCTGAATCCCGACTCGGTGGTCGAGACCTGGAAGCGCTTGGCGACACGCTGATGTGTGGCCCCTTACCCCAGGGGCTACGAAGGAGTCCTTTCAGGTCTCCGTAGGGGTTGGCTGGGATGGGGGTTGAATCGTAGAAGTGAAACGCTCAGTGTTGGAATTTCTCACCGCCCCCCCCCCCCACCCAACCACCCCCACAAAAGGGGAGGGAGCCCATCACTTCTTTTTGCGCTTCGCCAACGGGATCGTGTTCGGCGTGTCCCCTGGCCCCAAAGTGAACAACTTTGCCGCCCGCCCTTTCAGTTCCAGCAACTCGCTGGCGGACACCGAATACTTCTCCGACACCACGTCCACCTCGATTCGAAACTCCACTTCGCGCCCGTCATTCGACAGCGTGCCGCAGGTGAATTCGTAGTCGGGGCTCTCAGCGGGCAGGCCTTGCAGGCCGCTGTCGTAGTCGGTGTATTCGACGCCGCGAATTTCGCCGCTGGCCAGGTCGAGGTAGCCGGTCGACTCGATCACCGACTCAGTCAATTCGTCAGCAATGACGATGGGGACTTTCAGATCCATTTTCTAGCTCCGTTCAAAGATAAATTCGATCACACCGGGCCGTCACATCAGGCCATGGAAAGGCACGACGTCCACCAGATCACCGGCGGCCACAGCGCCTTGATCGTGGTGCAAAACAATGAGGCCATTCGCGTCGCTCATGCTGCGCAATATGCCTGAGCCTTGGGCACCTGTGATGCGCACGGTCTGCTGACCCTGTGCGTTGACAGACACCACGCCGCGTTGATATTCAGTGCGACCGGGCTTCTTACGGATGGCTTGTGCAGCGGCCACGCGCAGCATTGGCAACGGTTGCGATGCGGCCCCGCTCATGGCCAATAAAGCATCGCGCACCAGCGCGTAAAACGTCACCATTACCGCCACCGGATTTCCTGGCAGGCCAAACAGAATCGCGCCACCGTTCGCATGCGGAATTCGGCCTATCGCCATGGGCCTGCCCGGGCGCATGCCGACGGTCCAGAACAGCACATCGCCGAGCTGCGCCATGATTTGCTTGGTGTGATCGGCTTCGCCCACACTGACGCCACCTGAGGTGATGATGGCGTCGGCGTGGGCAGCGGCGTGCAGAAAAGTTTGCGTCAAAGCCGCAGGTTCATCGGGCACCACGCCCAGGTCGAGCACGTCAACGTTCAAGCGCTTCAACATGGCCCACAGCGTGTAGCGGTTGCTGTCGTAAATGCAGCCAGCATTTAGCGTTTCGCCGACTGATCGCAGCTCGTTGCCTGTCGAGAAAAACGCCACGCGCAACGGGCGGAATACCTCGACTTGAGCCTGACCCAGCGACGCCAGCAAACCCAAGTCGGCAGGTGTGATGACGCGGCCTGCGGGCAAGGCCACTTCGCCGAGCTTCAAGTCTTCGCCCGCCAAGCGGCGGTTGTCGCCAGTGCGCACGATCCCGCTCGGCACGTTCACTGTTCCGCTGGCGACTTGCACAAATTCTTGCGGCACAACGGTGTCACAGCCTGAGGGCATGACCGCGCCCGTCATGATGCGCAAGCAGTGCCCGGGTGCCACATCACCGTCAAAGGGCTGACCTGCAAAGGCAGTGCCTGTCACCTGAAAAGAAGTGGGCCCGTCGGCAGCCAGTTCACCCCCTCGCAACGCATAGCCGTCCATCGCCGAGTTGTTGCTCGGCGGCACGTTCAAGTGCGACACCACATCACCCGCCAGCACGCGGCCCAATGCGTCGTGCAAACTTACAAGCTGCACGTCGCGCACGCGAGGCACCAATCGGTCAAGAAACTCACACGCCTGCGCCACGCGCAAAGCCGACGCGTCGTAGCCGTCGATCCGCTCGGCGATGGTTTGCAGAGAGTCCCCTTTCAAGCTCGCCATTTCGTCAGCTTTTCGTTGTCTGCAACTGCATGAGTTCTTCCGGGGTGTTGGCGTTGAAGAAGGCCAGTTCGTTGTCAAACAGCACCTCAACGCAGCGGTGCATTGCCGTCCATTTGTCGATCTTGCGTTGCCCCGAAGCGGTGAATTTTGTGAGGCTGTCTTTCAGGCTGACTTTCATCAAGCAAAACACGGGTTGCACCTGAACGCCGTCGGCAGACTTGGTAGCGGCCATGGCGATGTCGGCATCGTTGCTGGCCAGTGCTTGGGCCAAGCGTGCAACCAAGTCTTCGGGAAAATGAGGCGTGTCGCAGGGAACGGTCACAAGGTAGTCGCTGTGGTGGCTTTCGCAGTGCGCCAAGCCCGCCAGGAAGCCCGCCAAGGGGCCAGGTTGGTCGGGCAGGGCGTCGGGCCACACGGGAACGCCGAAGGCCGCGTAGACGGCCTCGTTGCGGTTGGCGTTGATCAGCACGCTGGCCACTTGGGGGCGCAGTCTCAGCAAAGCGTGTTGCGCCAACGGCATGCCGCCGTGCAGCTGCAAGCCTTTGTCGACACCGCCCATGCGGCTGCCGCGTCCACCGGCCAGCACCAGGCCGGTGATTTGCGCTTTTACGATGACGCTCATGGGCTATCCGCCGATATAGTGCATCTCAACGCGTCGCTCGCCGTTGTTGATCTCGGCCTGCCCTGAGCTGCGAAGTTCGGAGTAGCGGTCATCGCGGCCTTGCCAAATGTGGGCGATGGCAGCGGACATTTGCGCATCAGAAAACTCGCCGCGAAGCAACGCGCGCAGGTCGTGGCCTTGGCTGGCGAACAGGCACAAAAACAATTTGCCTTCAGTGGACAAACGGGCGCGGTTGCAGTCGCGACAAAAGGCTTGGGTGACGCTGGAGATGACGCCCACTTCACCGCTGCCGTCGCGGTAGCGCCAGCGCTCGGCGGTTTCGCCCAAGGCATTCGCGCCGATGGCTTCCAGTGGAAAAACGTCGTTGATGCGCGCCACCACTTGGGCCGACGGCATCACCTCGTTCATGCGCCAGCCGTTGGTGGCACCGACGTCCATGTATTCGATGAAACGCAGCACCACCGACGAGCCTTTGAAGTGGCGCGCCATGGGCACGATCTCAGTGTCGTTGGTGCCGCGCTTGACCACCATGTTGACTTTGATCGGCCCAAGGCCGACGGCTTCTGCGGCTTCGATGCCTTTGAGCACCTCGGCCACCGGAAAGTTGGCGTCGTTCATGCGCCGAAATATCGCATCGTCGAGCGCGTCCAAGCTGACGGTGATGCGCTGCAGGCCAGCGTCTTTCAAGGTTTGCGCCTTCTTGGCCAGCACCGACGCGTTGGTGGTGAGCGTGAGGTCAAGCAGTGCGCCGCCGGGCGTGCGCAATTCGCTGAGCATGCCGATCAACACCTCAATGTGCTTGCGCAGCAGCGGCTCACCGCCGGTCAGGCGTATCTTTTGCACGCCGTGCGCTACAAACAAACGCGCCGTGCGGGTGATTTCTTCAAAGCTCAGCAACGAGGTTTGTGGCAAGAAGCTGTAGTTCTTGTTGAACACTTCCTTGGGCATGCAGTAGCTGCAGCGAAAGTTGCAGCGGTCGGTGACGGAGATGCGCAAATCGCGCAGTGGGCGGCCCAAGTTGTCACCGAGCAAACCGGTGGCTGTCAACGGTGACGCGGGAATGTGCGGTATCGACGCAAGGTAGCGCTGGTCGGCGAGCGGAATGACGGTGTGGCCCATGCCTGGATTGTGCCTTCGCAGCACTGGCCCTTCTTCGGTGAGGCGGTGCCGCTTACTTCGCGGAAGGTCGCGCTAGGTTGGTTGCCGTGTTGGCCGCTGAGTTCGCGGTGACAACAGCCTTCGCCGCTTGCAAGTCGGCCTCGTTCGGCGCATCCACGCGCCTCGCACCGGTGAAACGCGTGTTCCAGTAGACAAAACGCATGTCTTCCACTCGCACTGCGCCGCCAGTGCGCGGCGAATGGATGAATTTTCCCTCGCCGATGTAGATGCCCACGTGCGAGAAGGTGCGCTTCAAGGTGTTGAAAAACACCAAGTCACCCGGCTTTAAATCGTCGCGCGCAATTTGCAGCAAACCCGGCGCGCTGGCTTGTTCATCGGCGCGGCGCGGCAGCACCAAGCCCAAACTCATCTCAAAAATGTGCCGCGTGAAACCGCTGCAATCAAAGCCGTCATCCTGGTTGTTGCCACCGCGCTTGTAGGGCACGCCCAAAAAGTTCATGGCAGTGATGACCATGTCGGATGCGGCATCGCGAACTTGGCGCACCAGCGGGGATTCAACGGGAGCAACCGCGCCCGCCGCGGCGTTCGGTATCAAACCTTTTTCCATCAGCAGGCGTGTGATGGCGTCTGCCGCCTCATCGGGTGCTGCGTGTGCCCAGCCACAGGCCGTCAACAGCGCAGCTGCTGCGGTGCAGCGTGCGGTGTGTTGAAGGCGTGGATACAACGACATGGCGCGCAGGATAGGTGAGGGTACGGGCAGGGTCAAGCTTGCTTACCTGCTGGATTACTTGCCAGAGACAGCATCGAGGAGCAATGCCTTGCGTTGCTTCAAGTCTTGGTCCACCACGCGCCACTGTTTCAACGCGTCGGGGTCGGCTTGGGCTTGCACGATCAAGCGGCTGCTCTCAGCGCTGAGCTGCGCGATCCACAACTGGTTCAACACGCGCTTCAAATCGGGTAAGGCAATCTCATCGGGCAAGGAAATGTCGGGCACCAAGCTTTGCAACACGGCTTCCAAGGCATGACCGACCAAGCCCTCAGCCAGGGCGGCCCACGGCGTTGTGCCGTGCTCAGCGAGTTGGCGTTCCAACCAAGCGCACAGCTCGCCCAAGGGAGCAGGCAGGGCATGCAGGAGTTCGTGGTCAGCAGTGCTCAGCTCATCCCACCAAGCGCTGTGCAACATGAGCATGCGCATGGCCTGATCGGCGGGGCTGTTGGGGGCCTTGCGCGGGTTTTTTCCGCGTGTGAATTTTGGTACCGCGTTGGCTGATTTCCACGGCGCTCGGGCGGCAGGTTCGCCGCGGCTTGCCGATCCCGCGCGGCGCGAGCCGGTCATCTTCCACAGTTCGTTCACGTCGCTGATTTCCAACCCCGCCAGCTTGGCCAACTCGCCGAGCAACTGCCGCTTAAGCGCGCCGTCGGGCAAGGCTTGCCACATGGGCTTGGCATTGGCCAACAGCCGTGCGCGGCCTTCGGCGGCGCTCAGGTCGCAGCCTTCGCCCGCCGCTTCAATCAATTGTTTGGACAAGGGCACCGCTTGTTCCACCAAGCGTTCAAACGCGGCTGCGCCAAGTTGGCGCACATAGGAATCTGGGTCGTGTTCGGAAGGCAAGAACAAAAACCGAATGCTGCGGGTGTCGGTGGCGAAAGGCAGTGACGCTTCCAACGCGCGGCCCGCAGCGCGGCGGCCAGCGGCGTCGCCGTCAAAGCTGAAGACGATGGCTTCGGTGAAGCGAAACAGTTTTTGCACATGCTCTGCGCCGCAAGCCGTGCCCAGCGTGGCCACCGCATTCGGGACGCCGAGCTGGGCGAGCGCGACCACGTCCATGTAGCCTTCCACCACCAGCGCGTAGCCCTTTTGGCGCAGGCCTTGGCGAGCCTCGTACAAGCCGTAGAGCTCCTTGCCCTTGCTGAACACGGGCGTCTCGGGGGAGTTCAAATATTTGGGTTCACCTTTGTCGAGAACGCGCCCGCCAAAGCCAATCACCTCGCCCTGCACTGAGCGGATAGGGAACATGATCCGGTCGCGAAAACGGTCGTAGCGCTTGCGGTCTTCTTCGCTCACGCCCTCTTCGTCCGGCGAAATCACCAAACCCGACTCTTGCAGCAAGGGGTCATCGTATTTGGGAAAGGCGCTGGCCAACGCTCGCCAGCCGTCGGGCGCATAGCCCATGCCGAAGGTGGCAGCAATCTCGCCGCTCAAGCCGCGC